>JAADDM010000027.1 GCA_013153955.1 Gammaproteobacteria bacterium
TCCAATTTGGTATAAATCTGAGTCGTTGATAGGTTAGCATGCCCCAGAATTTCTTGTACCGCTCTCAAATCACCACTCGACTCAAGTACATGCGTTGCGCAAGCGTGACGTAAACGGTGCGGCGACATCTTAGTGGGCAAGCCCGCACTTAAGGTACGTTTATCCAAGGCATTCTGCACCGACCTCACCCCAAAGCGCCCGCCTCTCTGATTCACAAACACCGCTTGTTCATCCGCCGCTGCGTAGTCTGAGCGAATACTGAGCCAAGCGGCGATCGCCTCTGCGGCCTTTGAGCCAACCGGCGCTAATCGCTCCTTCTTACCTTTACCCAGCACCCTCACCCAGCCGGATGACATCTCATCTAATCCTGGCGACAAGTCTAACTCGGTACATTCCGTAACACGCAGGCCAGCCGAATATAGCAACTCAAAAATAGCTTGGTCGCGAATATCCTGCCAAGTCTCTAAAGGCTGATCAAGCAACTTACTGGTCCAATCGACATCTAGGCTTTTGGGGAGCGGTTGCGGCTGCTTAGGGGCTTTAATCCCTTTCGCGGGATTTTTAATCACATGACTTTCAAGTAAAAGATAATCATAAAAAGAGCGAATCGCAGATAACTGACGTGCCAAGGTTCGGGCACTGACCCCCGTTTGCACTCTAAACGCGAGAAAAGCACGGATACTCTCTGAATCCACTGCGCGCCAATCCTTAAAGCCGTGAATCTCATCTAATATCTGCTGACCCGCTTCCCCTTCTAGCTCTGACAGCTGAACGCCTGACAGGTAAAACCCCACAAAGGACTCAATATCTCTTCGATAATTAGAGACGGTATGGGGCGATTTACCCTGTACTTGAAGGTGTTGAATATAGTCCGATAACGTGACCATGAAACCCCTTTAAAATATCTATTTTATTCACCTAATCCTCAAAGAGTTTACCTCCTTATGAAAGGCGCTTACTTAAAAAAAGACTTAGTTGGCTTTCGAAGCGGTGTCAAAAAGATGATTTAATTTAGCTGTTACCAACTCTGACATCATCGTTAAAAAATAGGTACCTTGATTAGGATGAAAACGATCCGAGCACGCACCCAAGGCTAACACCCCCCAGACCCGGTCCACACCCAACGGTAAGACACAAACAGAATCAACCGCTTCACTGCTGTGAAACAGACCTTTTTGCCACTCATTTTCCAGCAAGCTACAGCCCGGTTTATTCGGTTCAAGACGCGCTTTCAATGCCGCAGCCCAGGTTTGGCTCACGCCCAGCTGTGTCATCCCTTTTAGACACTCGCTAGGCGCATCCCAAGTCACCATCGCGACATGCTCAACCTGAAACAGACTGTCCATCACCTCATAAATACAATCAACGGCCTGCTGCTCTGTTTGAGTCGCCATTAAACGACGCGTAAACTGCTGAACTTTTAAAAATAACTCACCATTTTCACCCGCAATATCTTTAAGCGCATCCACTTCTACCTGCAAACTATCACGCTGACCTCTTAATTGATAAATCTGACGCTCTAATAGCGAAACCGCTTTACCTGACTTAGGATGTGGAATGCTTAACTCATCCAGTAAATTTGGAAACACATGAAAAAAAGTACGATTTTTATCCAAGTAATTCGCAATGTCTTCCGCTTGCAGAGAGGACTTATTCATGCCCCTCTCCTATCACACCGCTTAAATCAGTTTCCACAGAAATCTCACCCTCAAAGACCGTCACCGCTGGGCCACTCATCCAAACAGGGGATTCAGGCTGACCATCCCACTTAATCTGCAAATCGCCCCCAGGCAGACTCACCGTAACCTCATCACCCACAAAATCCCAGCTTCTTAACACCGCCATCGCAGCACATGCACCCGTACCGCAAGCAAGCGTTTCAGCGGCACCGCGCTCATACACGCGTAAACGAACATGGCTACGCGTCTCTCTAAAAACAAAGCCGACATTAACGCGTTCGGGAAACAACTCATGAGACTCTAACGCCTTACCCAGTTCCGCCACAGGCGCCGTTTTGATATGCTCAACCATCACAACTGCATGAGGGTTACCCATAGACACCGCGCCCAAAGAGATTTTTTGACCCTCTACCATGACTGGGTAATGATCCATCTGCTGAGCCTGAATAAATGGCAAGCTTTTCGGGGCAAAATTAGGTGCGCCCATATTGACTCTAACCAGGCCTGTCGCTTCTATATACAGCACAATTACGCCTGAAGCCGTTTCAACCTTAATTTCTGTTTTATCCGTTAAGCCTTTATCGTAGACAAATCGAGCAAAACAGCGTGCGCCATTGCCACACTGCTGAACCTCTGAGCCATCCGCATTAAATATTCGGTAACGGAAATCGATCCCATCCTGAGTCGCCGTTTCAACAATAAGCAGTTGATCAAAACCAACTCCAAAGTGTCTATCCGCCCACTGCTGAATTAAAGCTTCTGAAAATGAAATGGATTGATGAATGGCGTCCACCACCATAAAATCGTTACCTAAGCCCTGCATTTTTGTAAATTTAAGCGTCATGATTCTCTGTCTTTTATCTATCTGAGTACCCAACTTGAGTGCCTTTTAAGCGCGCTTCAAAAGTGATACATGGGTTTATTCACCTGAATTTATCATGCAAAACGTCAATACGCAATCGGCATGCCCAAAATCGCCCTTTTTTCCTTTATAATGCTCTCCTTTACATGCCTTCTATTTGACCTTTTAATAAATAGGATTCACTACATAACTGAACTACGCCCTGCATGACGCACGCTAGATTAAGAAGTTTAAGGAACGAACATCTGATGATGACCCCTAAAGAGATTGTACACAGCCTAGATTCACACATTGTTGGCCAAGCAGATGCCAAACGCGCCGTTGCCATTGCACTGCGTAACCGCTGGCGTCGAAATCAGTTATCAGATGAGTTACGTCAAGAAGTGACCCCTAAAAATATTCTTATGATTGGTCCAACAGGTGTCGGTAAAACAGAAATTGCGCGCCGATTAGCAAAGTTGGCTAACGCCCCTTTCTTAAAAATTGAAGCCACCAAGTTTACCGAAGTGGGCTATGTCGGCAGAGATGTTGATTCAATCATTCGTGATTTGGTTGAAAACGCCGTTAAAATCACCCGTGAGCAGTCCATGAAAACGGTACAGCGCCAAGCAGAAGATGCGGCTGAAGAGCGTATTTTAGATATTTTACTACCCCCTGCGCGAGGACGAGAGCAAGAGAGCCATGACAATATGGCCGACACCCGTCAAAAGTTTCGTAAAAAATTACGCGAAGGCGATTTAGACAGCAAAGAGATTGAGTTAGATTTGGTTGCTGCACCGGCTCAAGTTGAGATTATGGGCGCACCCGGCATGGAAGACATGACCAACCAGCTTCAAAGTATGTTTGAAGGCTTGGGTCAAGGCAAAAAAGAGAAGCGTAAGCTGTCCATCAAAAAAGCACTAAAAGCCTTAGAAGAGGAAGAAGCCGCCCGTCTAGTCAGCGATGAAGATATTAAAGCCAAAGCCGTTGAAAGTGTTGAACAAAATGGTATTGTCTTTATTGATGAAATTGACAAGGTCGCCAAGACCCAAGATAACAGTGCAGGCGTCTCTAGAGAAGGCGTTCAGCGAGACCTATTACCGTTAATCGAAGGCTGTACCGTCACCACCAAATACGGCAGCATTAAGACCGACCACATTCTATTTATTGCATCGGGGGCTTTTCACGTCTCTAAACCTTCTGATCTCATTCCTGAATTGCAAGGTCGCCTACCTATTCGCGTCGAACTACAATCACTTCGCGTCGAGGACTTTGTACGTATTCTGACCGAGCCAAGAGCCTCGTTAACTCAGCAAGCCACCGCCCTCTTAAAAACCGAAGGGCTTGATTTAAGCTTTACTGAAGCCGGCATTCAACGGCTAGCAGAGATTGCCTATGAAGTGAATGAAGGCACTGAAAACATTGGCGCACGCCGCCTGCATACCGTGTTGGAGCGTTTGCTAGAAGAGATCTCATTTGATGCACCGACCTTATCAGGAACTCATATTGAAGTCACTGCTGAGTTGGTTAATGAACGGTTAGCCGAGCTGGCAACCGATCAAGATCTTTCGCAGTATATTCTTTAAAAGCGCCTTTAGCCCTTATGACAAATACATCAAACACCCCACAACTGACTGCCTTAACTTTACATCAGGCCTCCCGAAAACTGGAAATCACTTTCGACAGTGGTGAAACCTTTCTGCTCAGTTGTGAGTACCTGAGGGTCTATTCACAGTCGGCAGATGTCACCGGGCATGCACCCGGGCAAGAAGTGCTTCAAGTGGGTAAAGAGTCTGTCAATATTACCGACATTACCCCCGTAGGGAATTATGCCGTCAAACTCCATTTTGATGATGGCCACGACACAGGCATCTATACTTGGGTAAGACTCTACGAGCTGGGTAAACACCAAGCTGATAATTGGACAGATTACCTTAGACGCTTAATGCGTGCGGGACACCCCCATCCCGAATTAGAACAGAAAAAATCACAGTCACAAATAACACAACTCCATTAACCCCTGACAGAAGAGTTCCTATTATGAGTCAAAACAAATCAACGATCGATTTCGGATTTGCAGAAGTGCCGCTAGAAGAGAAAGTCAAAAAGGTCAAAGGCGTTTTTGACTCTGTTGCAGGCAACTATGACATTATGAATGATGTGATGTCACTAGGGGTTCACCGCATTTGGAAACGTCACACGATTGAACTCAGTGGTATTCGTCCAGGCCATGTGGTACTGGATTTAGCAGGGGGAACGGGCGATTTAACCAAAGCCTTTGCCAAGCGTGTAGGTAAAACCGGCCGTGTTGTACTGGCGGACATTAACGAAAGCATGGTCCGAGTCGGACGTGACCGCCTCATTAACGAAGGCATTGCTGGCAATGTGGAATACACCATTGTCAATGCCGAAGCGCTGGCGTTTCCTGATAATACATTTGATGTATGCACCATCGCTTTTGGCCTACGTAACGTCACCAATAAAGATAAAGCCATCGAAGAGCTTTATCGCGTATTAAAGCCGGGTGGACAGCTAATGATTTTAGAGTTTTCTAAAGTCACTCAGCCGCTGTTCGCAAAGTTTTACGATTTCTACTCCTTTAACATTCTGCCTAAAATGGGCAAGTTAATCGCCAATGATGAAGCCAGCTATCAGTACCTTGCCGAATCCATTCGCATGCATCCAGACCAAGAGACCTTAAAGCAGATGATGTACGATGCAGGCTTTGATAAAGCCGAATATCTTAATATGTCAGAAGGCATTGTCGCCTTGCACCGAGGCTGGAAGTATTGAGCTAACCGCTCAAACACTCCATAGCGTTTGAATTGGCTAAAGAACTTTTCAAACGATTAAGCCCCAAAACACGTTCGTAATACACGACTCAAAACAAAAGAAATCAATGTGATGAATAATCAACCAGGTCTGGTCAATATATCTCTCTCTAAAACGATAGAGTCCGTTTTAAACACCGCTATTCGTTTAGACGAACAGCAAGGTCAAGCCTTTGTCGCACTAGAGGACAAAGTGATTCAAATCACCCTTGCGCCCGTACAAACGCCACTCTACTTTATGTTTACACACTACATGGTCAGCGTGCAAAACCACTTAACAGGGGAAGCAGATGCAGTCATTGAGAGCAACTTATTAGACTTTATGACACTGCCGATGACCCGTCAGCTACCGCATACTCTGGTTTCTGGTGAGCCTGAAATAGCCAACCAGTTCATCACTGCTCTCTGTGGCCTAGACATTGATTGGGAAGAGCACCTCTCTCACTATACGGGAGACCTGCTGGCCTTTAAAATTGGCCATGGCCTGCGCCAATTTATCCAAGGTAAACAAGCCAGTAAACAGAGCTTGGGAGAGACCCTAAAAGAGTACCTTCAATTTGAGCTAAACACCCTGCCTACGCAAAGCCAAGTCAACCGCTTTAAGGCACAAGTCACAGAGACTCAAGCCGAAGTAGACCGTCTAGCCGAGCGTATAAAAGCACTTTAGAAGTTTATCAAAACGCTTTAAACGCGCATCAAACAACAAAATCGCCCAATAAACCGTTAACCCAAAAAGACACCAGATATGAAATCGATTAAACACTTTTTACGCATGATTAAAATCAACCGAGTGCTGACCTATTATCAGATAGATCAGATGGTTTTAAACGACACTAAATATGCGTGGTTTATCTGGGTAAACCTTATTTTCCCTTGGAACTGGCGCACTCAGTCTAAAGGCAATCGTGGCGAAAATATACGCTTGGCGCTGGAAGAGTTAGGGCCTATTTTCATTAAGCTAGGCCAAGCACTGTCTACCCGCAAAGACCTTTTGCCGCATGACATCTCTGTTGAACTGATTAAACTGCAAGACGACTGCCCACCGTTTGATGAAGCACACTCAAAACAACTCATCGAAGAGGGGTTAGGTCAAACCGTTGAAGAGGCCTTTGCCACCTTTGATCTCATCCCCATGGCCTCCGCCTCTATCGCTCAAGTACATGCCGCGACGCTACACACGGGAACAGATGTCGTAGTGAAAGTAGTTCGTCCAGATATTCTGCCTATCATCAAACAGGATGTCGCCATTATGTTTGGCCTAGCGCACGTCCTTGAAGCAGTGCTTAAAATTGCAAAACGTCTGCACCCGGTTGAAGTGGTTGGCGAATTTGAAAAGACCATTCTCGATGAACTCGACATGATGCGAGAAGCGGCCAATGCGACTCAGCTAAAGCGTAATTTTGAAGGCTCAGACCTACTCTATGTACCAGAAATCTACTGGAACTTAACCTCAGAACGCGTTATGACTATGGAACGCATTTACGGTATTCGCATCAGTGAAACCGAGAAACTCGAAGCCGCAGGCTTGGACTTAACCGAGCTGTCGGCAAAAGGCGTGGTGATTTTCTTCACCCAAGTGTTTAAGCACAACTTTTTTCATGCCGACATGCACCCAGGGAATATTTTCATCCTGCCTGACGGACGCTATGCAGCGATTGATTTCGGTATTATGGGTACTCTCGCACCCGAAGATCAGCGGTATTTAGCTGAGAACTTTCTCGCCTTCTTTAACCGTGATTATCTACGCGTTTCTGAGCTTCATATTGAGTCCGAGTGGGTCCCAAAAGGTACACGCGTCAATGAGTTTGAATCTGCAATTCGCTCTGTCTGTGAGCCTATTTGGGATAGACCTCTGAAAGACATCTCATTTGGTTTAGTGCTGATGCGACTCTTTCAAACTGCTCGCCGCTTTGGAATGGAAGTTCAACCTCAGCTGGTTCTGCTTCAAAAAACCCTGTTAAATATCGAAGGCCTAGGTCGTCAAATGGATGATGAGTTGGATCTCTGGGATACCGCTAAGCCTTTCCTTGAGAACTGGATGCATGACCGTGTTGGCCCACAAGGGTTGGTTAAAAATATTAAAGCAAACCTACCGTTCTGGATTGAAAATGCACCCGCTATCCCCGGACTGCTGCATTCAACGCTGACCAAATTGAGTCATATCGACCATAATCAGCAAGCCGAGCAGATGCTGCGGTTAGAAAAGCAGATTGAGGCTCAGACAAATGCACAACGTAATCGCACCATCGGTGTATTAATTATTCTCTTTGCGCTGATGCCTGGTTTAGTCAATCAAGGCTGGATAAACGAAAGTTGGTTACAAGCAGGCCTAGTTGTTTTGGGCGCTTTCTTTATTATCAGAAAGTAAGCAGTACTTTCGCCAACTGGACTCCTCTCTAAAACACATTCTCGTGTTTTAGAGCCTATCTCCCCTTTATTCCTCATTTTTTTCAGTTACCTTCCTAATCATGAAGAATGCCTGAAGAAATCTTGAATATCTTACGCAATCAGTACTTATCACTAGATGCCCTACAAAATTTATGGGATACTCTTTCACACAAATTAAACCGAACCACCTAAGAATCGTCTCACTGCTTTAAAGGTAGACAAATAGGTCATTTAAATTTGAATAGAAATTTAAAAATTAAGGTCTTATAAGGACATCTCAATGAAAAAACTGCTGCTCATCGCCTCAATATTTTTACTGCTCAGTGCTTGTGCAAGCCCTTACCCACTGGGAATGGATGAAAAACAGTGGAATTCTCTCACCGCAGGCGAACGTAAAGCGCTATTACTCAAGCAACAGCAACAGCGTGCAGCACAACGATTAGTACAAATAAAAGCTGATGCGCGTGCTCGTGAACTCCGTATTAAGCAAGAGATGCTAGAGACCAAACGATTAGAAAAATTGTATGCAAACCCAAGAGATGGCAATGTTCTGATTGTCAATTTACTGGGCGGAGAGCTACACCAAGGAAAACGTCAAAAACGTATTCTTGAGGCGTCTTATCAGATTGCCTTAGGCGAAACGAAAAAGATCAAGATAAGCCTTGAGGATAAAAAGAAACATTACACCACTTCTGAAACAGCCTATTTAACATATGATCAAAATGGCAATGGGGTTTACCTCTACTTAGATAACCCCAACTACAGTCATAATCGACGACGCGTTGCCCTATTAAGAGATGGTCACTGGCGCTGCGGGAGTAACTACACCAAAAGTTTGCACGGCTCTTATGAAAAACTGGTCGGTGTACAGGTCTTTGTGAAAGAGAAAGGAGAGCGCTGTCATAGCAGGCACGCTCCAAACCGATATGAATCGCGTGACGATCAAAATTACCGCCGCTATTAGCCCCCCTTTTTTGGGTACGGATTGTCAGCTGACAAAAGGGAGGATGAGCTTCTTTAAAATATGTTAATTGATCATCTTCATGAAATTGAATGGGCGCAGACATCCTGCTCTGTCGCCTGAAGACGTTCAAACGTGCCCACATCAGACCAGTAACCTTGATAAAGTTCACCGGTCACCTTACCAGACTGCATCGCCTTTCGTAGTGAAGGAGCAAGCTTAATAAAGCCGACCTCCATCCCCTTAAATAATGAGGGAGACAATATACTCACTCCCGAAAAGGTGAACTTACCCGTTTCAGAAACAGCCCCTTGAGCCTCAAGGCCAAAATCGCCCTTTGCGTTATGCGCTGGACTCTCAACCAAAACGAGGTGTGCCTGTTTAGCCTCTATTTGCGAAAGTTCACGCGCCCGCTCAATCAAAGGGGCAAACGGCATATCAGAATAAACATCGCCATTAATAACCAAAAAGGCTTGATCACCCAGCAGTGGCAGTGCCTGAATAATCCCCCCTGCGGTTTCCAACCCGCCTTCAGGCTCTGCGGAGTAGTGAATGGTCACCCCCCAACGTTGACCATCCCCTAAAGCACGCTCAAGTTGCTCGCCTAACCACGCATGATTAATGACGATTTCAGTCACCCCAGCTTTGGCCAGTTTCTCAATATGATATTCAATTAAGGGCTTGCCACACACGGGGACTAATGGCTTAGGGAGGGTATCAGTCAGCGGACGCATTCGACTGCCACGACCTGCGGCAAGAATCATCGCTTTAATATTCGTGTGCGGTCTATCGGAAGGGGAATTATCAGGGGGTTGAATGTTCATCTATGACTCAATCGTTGTGTAGGGATACGGTAGTTATTTAGCTTATCGGCTACTCAATATTAAAGTATGTGGCAGCACTTTATCTTCGACTAAACGCACCAAGTCAGTCATTTCACTGTATTGAGAACCCACTTCCACAATATAGTCTAAGGTTTGTGGAATATCATTTAAATAGCCGTCTTTACCATCTCGATGATTCAAGCGTGCAAAAATCCCAGCGGCTTTAAGGTGACGCTGAATGCCCATCCAGTCCATCGACTTTTGAAAGCCTTGCCATTCATCTTTGGCCGTCAGATTGACGGAACAGAGTTGCAAAAAATAACTTCTCTGCCACTCTTTTACCTGCTCCGCAGGCCAAGCGATGTAGCAGTCTCTTAACAGAGAGACGGCATCATAGGTTAACGCGCCTTTAACCGCATCCTGAAAATCTAACACGCCAGGATTATCTTGCTCGGTGACCATTAAGTTACGGCTATGGTAATCACGGTGCACATAGACTTGCGGCTGCGCCATGGCTGAACGCTGTAATAAAGTTTGAACGCTTAACCAGTTTTGGCGCTCTAATTTTCCAATAGACCCTTGTAAGTGCGTGCCAATCAACCAATCAGGAAATAGGTTCATCTCCGTTTCAAGTAAGGCACGATCATAAACAGGCAGCTGCTCTGCTGCAGATTGGCCATTGGTTTGCAAACGTACCAGAGCACTCAGTGCATCTTGATAAAGCTGATCCGCTTTAGACTCAGTAGCCTCTTCTAGTACTGAAAGGTAGGTGATATTCCCCAAATCAGTTAACAGTAAAAACCCCAAGTCCAAATCATGTGCCAGTACCTTAGGAACTTGTAACCCCATCTCAATCAGCTGTTCAGAAACGGTTATGAAAGGGCGACTGTCCTCATGTTCAACAGGCGCATCCATAATAATATAGGAGGTAGGGTCGGCAATACCGCTGGTCACCGTCACTCTAAAATAGCGTCTAAAGCTCGCATCACTGGATGCTGGAACAGGCGTTGAAAAAGAGGTGTCGGTTGCTTCATTTAGCAATAAGGGCTGGCGTGCGAGCCAATCTAACAGTAATTGAAATCTTTCAGTCATGGGGTCGATACTCGGTTAAAATAAGTTTTTACGAATAATTAGTGATTATCCGCTTGAAGTCAAATGGATGTCAAACGCTGAATTCATACCTAAACAGAATCTAACACCTAAAATGCAAAAACGACCTGTCATAGAACGCCCTTCAAACGACCCTATTATCTCGTCCATTGAGTGTCAATATTCAGGCTTCAAAATGAAGTTGAAGTACTTGCTAAGCGTGATTCTACCACTCAGCCTGTACTCACTTAACCTTTCTGCAGTACAAGCCGCCTCTCAACGTTGTCAGCCCAGTTTAATTATACCTGCACACAGCCCTGCACCAGCAGCTTCAAAAACAGAACAGACAACACCCCCTTCAAAGCAAACCATTGAATCTGACAGCCTAAATCAGCCCTCAAAGGCCACGTACTTATTTGAAGGAAATGCCATTTTAAAACAACCAGGCCTGGTTGTTTCAAGCGACCAAATTACCTTTGATAAAACACAGCAAACCGCACAATTTTCAGGTGATGTTGAGTTACGCCAAGACAAACTGCTTATTCAAGCTGACCACGCACAGCTTAATCAAGCCCTGCAGACCACTCAGCTTGAAAAAACCCGTTACCAAATATTGCCTTCTCGTATTCATGGGCGAGCAAAGGTAGTGGATATTGATGATACAAGCCATCAAACCATCCTAACCGACGCCAGCTTAACCGCCTGTAAAGAGACCCCAGCACACGCTCCCGATTGGAAGCTCTCTTTTGAAACCTTGAAGATCGATAATGCCGCCCAACGCGCGATTGGTCACAATACCGTACTGCGCTTTAAACGTGTGCCCATTTTTTATACCCCCTATTTTGACTACCCTTTAAATGACAGAGCAACAGGCCTGCTCTTTCCTAAAACAGGGAGCTATAAATCGATTACTCAAACAAAATCGCTCCAGTATATTGCACTACCCTACTTTTTTAATATTGCATCCAACATAGACGATACCCTGACCCTCATTCCGATGACTCAGCGTGGGCTTGCACTGGATAATGAATTTCGTTACCTCGGCCAAAATGGCCGCATAAATCATCGAACCTCGCTGAAAACAACCGTATTGCAAGATACCTTAGAGGCCGATCAAACCCGTTGGCGTGCCAGTATCAATGCCCAACAAAACTGGGGCGGCGGCTTTAGCAGTGACATTATCTGGCACGAGGTTTCTGATGAAAACTTCTTTGCTGATATTCCCGTAGAAACGCACCTACAAACTGTTACACAAACGGCTCGACGCCTTGCCGTAAACTACCGCCAAGAGGGCTTACACGCTTATGCCCGTTTAATGGATACCCTACGCCTCCGTAATGCCCCACTTAACTATGAAAAATGGCCCGAGCTCGGCATAAACTATACCCATCAATCAGAAAACTTAGGGTATAGCCTACATGCCGATGCAACTGAATTCATCCTGCCTGATGTGACACACACCAAACCCGAAGCCTTAAGAGTTCACCTGTCACCTCAAGTGAGCTATAACACGCGCAACAGCTACAGTCATGTCACCGCCCAAATGATTGCCAACCAAACGCAATATCAGATGCATGATAATGGCTACAACACCACAGGCAGTAACAGCCATACACGATTTATTCCGCAGTTCGCCGTACGCGCGGGGCTTATTTTTGAGCGTAATTTCGCATTCAGTGGTCAAGACTATACACAGACTTTAGAGCCTGAAATTCAGTATCTATACACGCCCTACGAAGATCAATCCAACCTACCGCTGTTTGACACTGCCAATCGCAGCTTAGCGTTTAGCAACCTATTTGCGCTCAACCGCTTTACCGGTTCAGACAGAATCGGCGATGCCAATCAGGTATCAACCGCTTTAACCACAAAGCTACTGGATGCCAAAGGCCGCCAGCTTGCCCAAGCAGGCATCGGACAGATTCATTATTTAGACGATAGACGCGTCGCTTTGACAGGTACAAGCCTTCAAACAGATACGGCTTCTGATATTTTTATCACTGCGGGGATTAATTATTCATCTCTCTATTTTTCAACCACCGTACAAATGGCTCAAAAAACTGGGTTGCTCACCAATGCCAACAGCCGCCTTAAATATGAAACCAAACAACATAGTAATGTGATGCTGACTCACACCCTACAAAATAACGGCACGCTGTCTGAAATAGAAACCCTTAGCCTAGGAGCCTATACTCAGATTCATAATGACTGGCAGGTGGGTGCCTATAGTAACTATGACATCCGTAATCAACAGGTAAGAGAGACTCGCTTTGGATTGCGTTACGATAGCTGCTGCTGGGCAACCGAAATTGTGGCGGAGCAGACACAACTTGAAAATGGTTTGTATAATGACTCCATCAAAATTCAATTTGAGCTAAAAGGCATCAGTACACCTGATAACGCCTTTAAAAAAGACTTAAACAGAAGGTTTAACTTTTAATTTGAACCAAATCCTTTAATATTTTGTAGACGTTTCAACGGGGAATAGCCCCTGTAAACGTCGCAACAGTGATACACTTTAAACAGCCCATAGAACCCGAACTTTAAACTGGACATTTTGACTGGCACACGCATGAAAAAAACAGACACATTAGGTACCTTTAGAACACGCTTTATCCAGCCCATCGCGCTAACAATCATGACCTCATTAGGGGTGCTCTCCGCCCCTCAAGTCATGGCAGAAGAACACCTTATTGACCGCATTGTTGCAGTCGTTAATGAGACCGTCATTTTAAAAAGTGAGCTCAATTCAAAAATGTACGCTAAAGCACAAGAGCTGGCAGCTAAAAATATTGCTGTACAAGATGTGGATGCCCTTCAAGCAAAAGTACTCGATAGCTTAATTCTTGAAAAACTACAACTGGACCGTGCTGCCCAAATTGGCTTACAGGTTTCTGATGATGAGATTAATGAACAACTCCAAGCCATTGCACAACAGAACAACCTAACCTTAATGGCGCTTAGAAACCAACTCGACATTGAACTCCCTAACGGGTTTCAAAAAATTCGCCAGCAAATTAAGACTAAATTGATGATTCAGAAACTGCGTGAAGCAGAGGTCATTAGCAAAGCCCAAGTCTCTGAAAATGAAGTCAGTAACTTTTTGACACGTGAAGCCCTTGAAAAAAGTCAGGTTCAAGTTGCTTTAGGCCACATTTTAATTGCACTCCCTGAATCAGCTACTCCCAAGCAACGCGAAACCGCACTGGAAGAGGCAAAATCTATTCATAAACGTCTCTTAGCAGGAGAGGACTTCAGTCAACTGGCCGTTAGGCACTCTGATGGGGGTAAAGCCCTTAATGGTGGCTTACTTGGCTGGTTAAATAAAGAGGAAGTTCCCACCTTCTTTGCAGATGCAATCGAACACTTGTCTCCAGGTCAAATAAGTGAATTGATTCAAAGCCCAAGTGGTTTTCATATCATCAAACTCATTGGCCAACGCGATGTCGGTATTCAGTTAATTAATGAGTACCATCTTCACCGCTTTATTATTTTAAGTGATAACACGCGTGGACAATCCGCACCACAGCATATCTCGCAAGAGGTTGAGTCCATGAAAAGCCTTGAGGACTTCAAAGCCCTAGCGGGTCTGTATCCTGATACCCCACCTGAGTTGAATGCCAAAAGCGATTTGGGATGGAAAAAACTTGAGCAGATTCCAGCGGTTATTCAAGAGGACATTCAAACGCTAGATGTTAATCGCGCTCTACCAGCTCTAGCAACCGATAAAGGCTGGATGATTCTTTTCTTAGAGGACAAGCGTGTCGTAGACAGCAATTCTAAAAATAAGACACAAGAAGCGATTCAAACGATTCGTATGCGTAAAGCCAATTCGATGTTTGATCTCTGGTTAAGAAGACTGAAAGATGAAGCCTTTATTGAAGTGCATCTAAATAATTAAAACCCGATCCTCTTTGATCAATGAAGAACCGATGCCTCGCCTGCTAGCACGCCTACTGCGCTAGCAGGCGTTTGCTTTTTTAAAACATGGTACTTTGAAACATTAATCAGGTCTGTCCATCAGAAAACATTCAGCCTTTGCTAAGCTGTTAAGTGACAACCCGATACTCTAACCCTTAAATATAAAACGGAATATATCATGACTCAAAGATTGGTCATCACCTCTGGAGAGCCTGCTGGAATTGGGCCTGACTTAGTCCTTCAACTGGCACAATCAGA
>JAADDM010000137.1 GCA_013153955.1 Gammaproteobacteria bacterium
ACATTTAAGTTAAATATGTGATGCGGCGTTTTTGCGGCTGATTTCTCTTGTTCGGTCACTTGATATTGCATGTGGAATCTCTTTCTCTAAATTAAAACTGTTGAATGTAGGTTTTTAAAAACAGGGATACATTTCGGTCTTCTTGAATAATACTGCTATAAATGGATTCTGCTTGGGTAGAAAGGTCACCTGCTTTTGCAAGGCTCTCAAGTTGTGCCGATAGATCAGGAAGCAGGGTCGCTCCAATATTAGCGGAGCTCCCTTTTAGGGTGTGTGCATTGAGTTGAACAGAGGCAGCATCTCCCATGTTAAGGCTACTCTGTATCTTCATCATAATGGCTGGCGTTGTATCAAGGTAGGCTTGTAGAATTTCGATTAAATCATCTCCAATCACCTCTTTAAGCATCTCTAAGTTATCAGTATCAACAGATTGGGACATTACGCTTCCTTTTGTTTTGTATATGTTTGTCATATTAAGTATAAAGTGACGGGTTAGGCTTGATAGCGGTTAAGCCACGTGATGAACTCTTTTGAAGGCATCGGCTTACCAAATTTAAAGCCTTGGAATATATCGCAGTTGGTGCCTTGGAAAAAGGCAACTTGTTCGTCCAGTTCAATTCCCTCAGCAACGACCTCAAGGTTTAAACTATCTGCCATGGCTAGAATGGTTTTAGCGATGGCTTTCCCCTCTTTTGTACCGAGGTTAAGGATAAATGAGCGATCAATTTTAATCGTATCAATCGGAAAGCTATGCAGGTACGAGAGTGAGGAGTAGCCCGTACCAAAATCATCAATTGAGAGGGCCACGCCCAATGCTTTTAAGCCATTCAAAATACTGATATTAGTTTCAGCATCACTCATCGCCAGGCTTTCAGTAATCTCTAAATCAATAAATTTAGCGGGCAAACTGCTCTGACTGATGATGTGTTGTACATCTTCCATCAGGTTAGATTGTGTAAACTGGCGACCTGATAGGTTAACGCCAATTCGCATTTGAGTATGACCCAGCTGATGCCAATGTTCGGCCTCTTTAACGGCATGCTCTAATACATATTTACCAATCTGAATGATGAGGCCTGTGCTTTCAGCCAAAGGGATGAAGACTGCAGGAGAGATAATGCCTTGCACGGGGTGGCGCCAGCGAACAAGTGCTTCTGCCCCCGTAGGCTGTAAGCTCTCTGTATCCACTTGTGGCTGATAGAAGACCTCAATCTCTCCATTTTTAAGGGCGCGACGAAGATCATTCTCAAGGGTTAATAGATTTTGAACCTCAGAGTTCATGTCGGCATGGAAGAAGACAAACTGGTTTCCGCCTTGAGATTTAGCGGTTGAACGGGCGATGTTAGCATGTTTAAGCAGCTCTTCGGCCGTATCAGCATCTTCAGGGGAGACAGAGACCCCCATGCTATAGCTTACAAATAACTCTTGGTTATTGAGTACAAAGGGGGCATTTAAATCATGTGATAGCCGGCCGAGAAGTAGGTTGAGTTCATGCGTGTCTTGTAGGTTTTGAATCAGAATGGCAAACTCATCGCTGCCTAGTCTGGCGGCATAGTCAGCCTCTCTAATTACTCTAGAAAGACGTTGGGCAAGGGAGAGCAGCAGGTGGTCTCCTAAGTCCTGGCCTAGGTTACTGTTAATCTGCCTAAAACGGTCGATATCAAAAATAACCACCGCACAGAAACTTTTAGGGGTTCTGTGCGCAATAAAGTCTTTCACTTTTAAGCTAAAGCTTTTGCGGTTAGGGAGGTCTGTTAGCGTATCGTGCTGTGATTGATAGTGAATTAATGACTCGGCTTTGTGTAGGCGAGTAATGTCCTGAGCGGATCCCGTAATTTTTTCAAGCCCGCCCTCCTTCTTAAAAGTAACCTCTCCCAGACATTCAATATGCTTCAAATTACCGTCAGGCTTTAATATTCGAAAGCTAATCTCAATATGGGCCTGTCCCTGATTGGCTTCGGAGATGGCTTGATTGATTAGGGGAAGGTCTTTAGGAAGCACATTACTCAAAAATTGCTCTAAGCTGATGCCCGCTTGTTTTGGAATACCAAATTGTGAAAAGGCCGATTCAGAACCAGAGACTTCGTTACTGGTGGCATCCCACTCCCAATAGCCAAGCTTTGCTAGCTTTTGTGCATACTGGAGTTGCGCCTGACTGCCTCGAAGTTGCTCTTCAATTTCTGCTGTACGCAGGGCGTATTTAACACGCTGATTTAACAGCCCCCAATTGATAGGCTTGGTAACAAAGTCTGTCGCACCTGCTTCAAAGGCTAAATCGATTGAGTCGATGTTATCCAATGCAGTGAGCATTAGAATTGGGATGGCATGGGCTTGCTCGTAGCTACGAATGGCTTTGATAGCTTCGTAACCATCCATAGTAGGCATCATCGCATCCATTAGAATCATGGCTGGCTTATGGGACATGTAGAGGGAGACCCCAATCTGCCCATTTTCGGCCTCAAGGGTGCGATAACCCGATTTAACCAGCACTTTTGTCAGGGTTAGACGGGTTACAGCATCGTCTTCAACGATGAGGATAAGCGGGGCTTTGTCAGGCTGGGGGGTCATGGACATTAAGTACCAAGTAAAGATAGAGGTTAAGTTTATCGGGTTATGGGGTAAATACAAATAAAATTTGTTACTAGTTGCTGATAACTTTAAGTAAATCAAGATTTTATCAGGTCGGTATAGCGGTATGTTTGCTTTAGGTCTCTAGCCAGAATGTGACGGGGCCATTATTGGTTAAACTTACCTGCATATCTGCGCCAAATAGACCGGTTTCAATTGGGGTGGGTGACTGTTTACAGAGGTTAACAAACGCATCAAATAATACGTGCGCCGTATCGGGGGCTGCACAGCTTGAAAAGCTCGGTCTAAGGCCTTTATTGGTGGTGGCAGCTAGAGTAAATTGAGGGATGAGTAAGAGCGCACCTTCAACCTGTTGAACATTCAAATTCATTTTGTCCTCGTTATCAGAGAAACAACGGTAGTTGAGTAGCTTGTGGACCATTTTATCAATGTTTTTTACCGAATCTTCTGATTGAAAGGCGGTTAAAACAACCAGTCCGGTCTGAATCTTTCCAATGAGTTGGCTGTCTACAACGACTTGAGCGTGTGTAACTCTTTGAATGAGACAGATCATGCGAT
>JAADDM010000267.1 GCA_013153955.1 Gammaproteobacteria bacterium
GGGATTTTAGTCCCGACAGATTTAGTGCCCTCCCTTCGTCTAAAGCTTGCGGCAGCTGGTTACCCTCGTGAGGCAGCAACGGGTTACCAGTTGTTAGATGTTGAGCAGGGGTTTGGTATCTCACAATTTAAAGAGACAACGCGTTACCATCGAGCCTTAGAGGGCGAGTTGGCAAAGTCGGTCTCCTCTATTAATTCAGTGAAGTCTGCAAGAGTTATGCTTGGGCTACCCAAACGATCAGTCTTTGTTCGAAAGCAACAAAAATCTTCTGCATCCGTCGTTGTTAAGCTTTATCCAGGCCGTTCATTAAATGAGCAGCAGGTGAGTGCTATTGTGCACTTAGTTTCAGCGAGTGTCCCTAATATGGAAGCTTCATCCGTAACGGTTGTGGATCAGAAAGGTACGTTGCTTACCAGTACGAGTAAAAACACTGGTATGAATATGAGTATGAAGCAACTCGACTACACCAGGTCAGTAGAAGAGACGCTTTCCAATAGAATTGTTAACTTACTCTCACCGATTGTGGGTGGGCCTCAAAAAGTGCGTGCTCAAGTAACGGCTGAGCTTGATTTTACACAGCAGGAACAGACAAGAGAAAATTATGAGCCTGATCCTGAGGCGATTCGTTCAGAACAAGCCACTAAAGAGATTAACCGTAATGAAGGTCCTGCAGGCATTCCAGGTGCTTTAACAAATCAGCCTCCAAGGGCCGGGTTAGCACCTGAGCAAGGTTTTAATAATGCGCAAGACCCTAATCTGAAAAGTTCAAGCGAAAAGAAAACGATTAATTATGAGCTTGACCGAACCATTAGTCATATTAAAAGCGCTGTGGGTAATATCCACCGTCTGTCAGTAGCAGTTGTTTTAGATGATAAAACCAGCTTAGATGAAGAGGGTTTGATTGTTCGTACCCCAATCACTGATGAAGAGTTACTGCGTTTTCGTCGATTAGTGAGTGATACGGTGGGGCTAGACGAGACAAGAGGAGATACCTTAAGTGTTGTGAATGCCTCTTTTGTTGCGGCACCGATTGAAGAGTTTGATATGGAGCCCGTTTGGCAGGAGCCTTGGTTCTGGGATCTGATTAAACAGCTACTTGCGGGTATTGCCGTTCTGATTATTATTTTTGGTGTTATTCGACCCATGCTTAAGGATCTATCTACCAAGGAAGAGAGTTATTTAGAGTACCCCGAGGACGTGCCTGAAGAGGATGACGAGTTAGAAAATGTAGACGAAATTTCTAAAGCGCTTGAGCAGATGAATGAAGAGGTCGAGCATACCGCAGAAGCGATTGATGAAGAGTCTGCAGAAGAGCATGAGCTTCTAGAAAAGGTTCGAGCAATTGTCGCTGCTGATCCTAAAGTCGCAGCCCATGTAATCAAGCAGTGGATGTCAGGAGAGTAATATGCCAGATTCAGCAATTGAAGAAGTCGGTGAAGATGAGGAAATTTCTAACTTAGATAAAGCAGCGATTCTGTTGTTATCACTTGGAAAAGAGTCTGCGGCGAAAGTTTTAAAGCATTTGAACCCAAGAGAAGTACAGCAGATTGGCTCGGCGATGACGGCTGTAGAAAATGTTTCTCATGCAGATATTCATCAGGTCATGGGTGCCTTTTTAGAAGAGTTGGGTGAGGATGCGTTAGGGGTTGATCCGAGTGAGTATGCGCAATCATTGATGGCTGATGCACTTGGTGATGGCGGTGGGCATCTTATGGATGCTGCACTACTTGGTGAGCAGGTTAAAGGGCTAGAGGCACTTAAATGGCAGCACCCTTCGACTATCTCCAATATGTTGCGCAACGAACACCCTCAAGTTGTTGCGATTGTTCTCTCGTATTTTGATTCAGATCAGGCTGCAGAAGTTTTACGAGGGATTCCTGAGCGTTTCCAGTCCGAGGTTATCTATCGTATTGCAACCTTAACCACGATTCAGCCTCGTGCTCTATTTGACTTGAACGATGTGCTTGAAAATGCATCAAGTGATGGAGAAGGTGGCAAGCTCGCAACGATAGGAGGCGAAAAAAGAGCAGCAGAGATTCTTAACCTTGTCGGTGGTGGTGTGGATACCCGTATCTTAGATGATATTTCAACAGAGCATGAGGATGTGAGTAAAAGCATCCAAGACAAGATGTTTGTCTTTGATGATATTGGCGGTATTGATGACCGTGGTATTCAGACGATTGTGGGTGAAGTGCCGAGTGATGTGCTTATTGTGGCGCTTAAAGGAGCGGATACAGAGCTTAAAGAGAAGTTTCTTGGAAACTTGTCTAAGCGTCAAGCAGATATTATGCGTGATGACCTTGAGACAGGGCCTCCTGTTAAGTTGAGTGCGGTTGAGGATGCTCAGAGGACAATCATTCAAACGGTTAGACGTCTTGCAGATGAAGAGAAGTTGATGATGCCAGGTGGTGGCGAGGAGTTCCTCTAGGTGGCTGATTCAATCCCGAATCCTTCTGTTGCAGAGGAAGAGCCAGCATTAACAAAATTAATGCCTTCTGACTCCCTCTCCTCGCCAGAGGTTCAAACTTGGCAATTAAATGGTTTTCGCAGTGATAAGCCTAAAACCGCTCCTGCTGCCTCTAAGCCGATTGTCGATCAAGAAAATAGCCAGCCTGAGCTAAAAAAGCAGGCTGAACTTCTTAAGAAAGAGGCTTTTGATAAGGCACATAAAGAGGGCTATGAAGCAGGGCTTGCTAAAGGGATTGAAGCTGGGCGAGAGGAGGCTCGTTTGGCGGCACTGAACGAACTAAGAGAGAGCTTCGCATCAAAGTTAGTGCGGTTTGATAAGATTTTATCTTTGCTGTCAGATCCTTATCGCCAGCTAGAGCAGCAAGTTTTATTAGAGTTAACGGATTTAAGTCTACATGTTGCAGAAAAAGTAATTCAGCAAGAAATTTCTCAAAACGTTTCCTGGGTTCTTGAGGCTGTCATTGAGGCGGTTAAGGTACTGCCTGATGAAGCCGACGTTGTTCAAGTACAGCTTCACCCTGAAGATTTAGAGTCATTAGAGCTCATTGAATCCCCTTTAGCGGTTGAGTGGGCGCTTAAATCAAATGTACAAATAGAGCCTGGAACTTGCTTGGTTTCATATCAAAATTCATCCGTTATTAACAGTTGGAGAGATCGATTCGATGAAGTCTCTGG
>JAADDM010000091.1 GCA_013153955.1 Gammaproteobacteria bacterium
TGCAGGTGATGGAAGAGTGTCGTACATGTAATATAAACCAGGTTTAATTGATGTGGTTACAAAAGACTTTAACACGACCACTACTACGCATTCCACCAGCCAGCCTAGGTACAACTCGGTTTTGTTGAAGTTCCCGGTTGCAGACCGATAGAATAATGCCAAGTAAATTATAACTTAGTCATGACGTATTTATGACAATGCTTCTTTTTCTGGATTTGCAATCATCCCATGCAAGCATACTGTAATACAAACAATACAACTCAAACCGGAAGACGATGCGTTTCATTTGACTTTATTTATTTGTAGCGTGTCTTCTGCAGAGCAAAGCAAATATGCATTAATAACACAACATCACAACAGCAACGTAAAGTAGGCTTATCTTTAATGCAAACTGAAATCATAAGAACCACAACAGTGTCAGATTTGCGCATGATGTGTGGAAAACAAGAAAGTCAAGTGAAGGGCAGCAAAACGAAATCTTCCCAAACATGCTGCTCCAGTAAATTGAATACTTTATAAAATATATAACAGTGAACAGGGCCACACGAAATATTATTTCTAGGATGTTTTGTTATTCATAATCATGGGAGAATAGGAACCAAAGCTTTATAAAATAAACAACAAATAAGCAAGCACAAACGCCACAAATACAATACAAGTAATAATAATGAAGTTTAATGGCCTTCACAAGAACGCTTTAAGGTAATTATTATCAAAGGCATTCACGGCATATTATTAAAATTATCCAGCTACCATGTGGAGCAATTGTAATGAAACATTAGGTAATAAGCGACCAACTTTGCATAGTAAAACAAGACGTCATTGTCCTACGTCAGTGTCTTGTAGAACAGTGCAAAAATACAAGGCAGCCATTCGTTATAACCGATTTTTAAAAACCGACACACAGTAGTTTAGTTCACTTTGGCTTTAAAACTCCGGCACTGAACGCCTACATAAGCATAGCAACATACATAATCAATCTAAACACAGTACAGATGGAATCAAACCAACAACTGAGGCTAGACTTGTTGACGTCATCGTAAGGCCAGTCACATGCGTTTCCTTTAATTTATATTATTCATCATTAGACTCCGTATTTGGATACCGTGCGGTGAATTTATAAATGTTTACTCATCAATCGACTGTGAGCAATGTGTTCACGGCAGAAAATACTCAGATCTTTGTGATCAATGCTTTGTTATGTTGAATTCGTCAAGTATTTCTGCCAGCGACTTGTCAGTGCTATTAGCAAGAAGTGGCAACAGGTAGAGAGCTGACTTTCTCAGTCGACCATCTAAAATCTTATCAACGATGTCGGCCAATGGTACCAGTAGCTCCATCTGGAGATCGTATCTCTCATCAACGTAGATGTGCCATTTTGTCAGTTCCGAACGTGGCTCCGAGATCCGCTGAACGAAACAAATCTTGGTGGACTCGCTATCGGGAATGACCTTCTTGTACTTGAGCTGCGTTCGCACGCAGTTCACAGCGAAAACCCGTGTTACGGATAGCCGCTGAGAGAGGTCGGCAAGGCTCTGTGGATCGACGTTCTGCTGACTGCATACGGCCTCGTGGTACATCAGCCTGTCAACCATGGTGTTGAACTCCAGCGAAGAAAGCTTCTCATTCAGAAGGCGGGCTGTGCCTTTGTCATCCCGCGCTCCTTCTGCTATGCCACTTACCAGTTCCTCGCTCACGCATTCACTGAGAAATGTTGGCCTCATACGTCCGGGTAGCAGCTTCAGACATCGACTGACTGCCGTCACATCCAAACCGTACTGTGACACGTCCATGACGTACTGAATCTTTCGCATTCTGCAATAAAATGCTGGTGCGTCGTTGAAGGCCAAACGACAGACATCAACCAGACGATCGTCTTCATCGGGCAGATAAAGTACCTGGCCTGTACACGGAGCTGGTTTGTTCCGGTCAGAAAGCTGGCCGAAGAGGCCACAGACAGCCTTCCTAGTGGCCTCTCGATGTTCATCTTTTAAAGGTTCTTCTCCGACCTCAGCCTTGATATCACTCAGCACAGTTACGTATTGATCTGCTGTCACCGATTTGCTCATACCAAGACGTTCAAACAACGATACAAATTGGCTGATGTTCGCTGGAACTCTACACAGATAGGGTTTGATTTCGTCGGACTCTGATAAATTGGCCACTGTTCTGTTCGGCTTCGTCAACCTATGATCGGCAGTCATGATGATGATCTTTTCATTGGAGAGTCTGCCCACGACGTCCGATGGGATGGCTTCTACATCATCAAGTAGGCTATAGTTGCACCTGAACACATCCAGAACGACGGGTTCCAGGTATTGGTCACACCAGTTCTTCGACAACTCGGTGGCAACACATGTAAGGTTATCAGCCACCATATCAACCGGAGCTGTATCTACAACCTTCAGATGCTGAGCGAGCTTCTTTAAATCATTGCGCCTACTGGGATCAGCCCACGCCGGCAGAAGGCTGGTTGTCGTCCACAGAAGTCGTTCGTATTTGACGGGAGCACTTCCGCTGAAAGCAACAAATCTATCTGGACAACGTTGTGGAGCCAGCGCTGACAAGTGGTCTGCAACACGATGTTGCGCGATGAACTTTATGGCTGATATTTGTTCACAGAACTTCTCAAGCTCTTTCAGTTCCATTCTTTCGAAAAGATAATTGGTCATCACTTCAGACTTTCTACGTAGACTTTTTAGAAATTTGTCTTCTTTGGTCTCTGCATCACTGGCTAGCTGTTTGGCTAGGCTCACAAAAAGCTCGCCAGTAACTTCTTTAACTATTCCCACTTTGTTTAAGAAGTCAGACCAATCAATCGGCGGCAGTCTAAACTGCAAACATTCAGGTAAGTTCGGTGCCAAACGTTCTTCACACATGTTAAAAAAAAACTCGTTATCACGACTAAAGAAGTAGCTTGGCTGATGTAACTCTCCAGATTTGTCCCTCAGAAAAGCTAACTGCCTAAGTTCTTTGAGGAATTCCCTCCGATAATATTCTGCGTTGGGCGGTATTTCTCTCGCCTTCTCGTTGCGTCTGTCTCTCAGGTAGTTATTGTACAAGAAGTACAAATGTTCAGCAATCTGTTCATCTTCAAAGTATTCGATATGTTTAAAGACGAATTGGGTATAAAACTCAAATG
>JAADDM010000158.1 GCA_013153955.1 Gammaproteobacteria bacterium
AAACGCAACTTGCCGCGCCACGGACGCTTTGCCGGTAAAGCCTTCATTTCGCGCTCAACTTGGAATGTGCCAGCCTGCCTGTGTTTTATGCGTGCCTTACGGTTAAACGCTCGCTTTCACTCACCAGCCTGCGCTGCGCTCACTCGCTCCGCACCCTTCCAAATTCACTTGCGCCAACTCGCCTCCCCTTGCTCGCTCTCAATTTCGCGAAACGCGCCGCCACTCTTTTTCCTGCAAACGAACCCTAACAGCAGCGTGAGCGGCTTGCGTAGCCGAGCGCAGCGAGGTAAGCAAGTCCGCTCAACGCAGGGTTAGGGTGAAAACACGCTCCTCGCCACGCAAAACACCTCGGTTTGAAAAGCCTGGGTTTGACCCGCTTCATTGCCACCTGCCCGCTTCGTTGCCCGCAAAACCCACTTTCATTTTACAACACTTTGCCGCTTTTCTTCACAACCATTTGCACAAGGATTTATCAAGAAGATAGTTTATTCATTGTCTGTTTAGAGAAGACCTTTGTTGTTTTCCAAGCTCGCTTAGTCCACCTTGATATATCATTTCCCGAAGCGTGTCTATCAAGCCAATTTTTAAAATTACGAATGCGAACACTAGAAATCCTATTCTCCGATGGCAATAATTTTGCTTCAAAACAGTGAAGATACCACCAATAGAAATGTTCCCCGAACAAAGCAGGAATCAACTTGTTATTACATTGATTGTTATCAAGCATTACATATAACTTCTCATAAAAATGAATTATTTTCCAAATCTGTGCCCGATGTTTAGGATCAATAAGATGAAAAATTGCATCAAGATTTGTTTCTTTATTCCGATCGAAAAGCACCTGAACTTCTTGAACCTCATGTCTTGCCACTAACATTGATTCTGAATTCCATTCCTCATATAAACGTAAAGTAGCAGCCGTTGCATTAGATTTCTTTGTAGCAAACCAACTAACTGTTGCCCCAATAATTGTGCCCACAAAGGCTAGTCCCGTACTAAGCAAAATACTCGTCAATTCATCCATATCATTACCTATACTTTGTCGTTCATCAAATTTCTGACACCCTAACAGCAGCGTGAGCGGCTTGCGAGCCGAGCAAAGCGAGGCGAGCAAGTCCGCTCAACGCAGGGTTAGGGTGAAAACTTGCACCTTGCCACGCAAAACACCTCGGTTTGAAAAGCCTGGCTTTGACCCGCCTCATTGTCACGCGCTTGCTTCATTGCCCGCAAAACCCACTTTCATTTTACAACACAACTGCGCTTTTCAGGCGCAGTTTTTGCCGTAAAGACTGTCTTCAGCCAGCACACCCCACAACCATTGAAAACCAACTTCGGCTGTCCTTTGCCACGCCAAGGCGCCTGCGCCCACGCTCAACCGGACAAAGTTTCATCCGCTCCTCGCCCATGCGCTCACGCCGGCATTTGCAAAAACACTTTGTCGGAAACCCAACTTGCCGCGCCGCGGGTGCTTTGCCGGGAAAGCCTTCATTTCACGCTCAACTTGGAATGTGCCAGCCTGCCTTCGTTTTATGCGCGGCTTGCGGTGCAATTCATTCTTTCGCTCACCAGCCTGCGCGGCGCTCACCCACTCCTTGCCACTTCCAAAACCACCTGCGCTAACATGCCCTTCCCTTGCTCGCTCTCAACATCACGAAACGCGCCGCCGCTCTTTTTCCTGCAAACGAACCCTAACAGCAGCGTGAGCGGCTTGCGAGCCGAGCGCAGCGAGGCGAGCAAGTCCGCTCAACGCAGGGTTAGGGGCAATAGCCATATAAAAGTAACGGGCGTCCCTCGTTTACCCAATAAGGACATCTTCCCGCTACCCTGATGTCAGTCCCTACTGTAGTATTAGGATGCCTATATTTATTTCTAATTCCCGCAGATACACCCCATATGCGAGCATTGGGAGCATCTTGCAGAATGTTTACATTCCAATTTCGGGCAGCCCCATGATGGGGAATTTGAACGAAATAGAGATCTTGAAGCTTATTTCCAAAATACCGCTTTATGTTGCCATACCGGAAGTTTAAATCAACATCACCTGTTAACAAATGGCTTGCGTAAAGCATACGACTATAACGGCAATCATGGTGGCAGCCATACCAACGACAGTCGCAAGGACAGCCACACCAAGGGCCACACTTTACTGCTACTCTACAGTCACCATGATACATTATAGGGCCATGATACATTATTAATGAGCTATTGTTGAAGTTTTTGAGAGAATTGCTCAATGACTTATAACAATCTCTCAACTTACTAATGGAAGGCGGATTGTTAACCAATTGCTGCATAATTTGCATCGGTGATGCTGTACGAAACTTTCTCTGCACACAAAGACGAAAAGCATCAAGCCCCTGTCGTTGAGGTACAAAATGATTGAAAAAGGCGAAAAGCCATTTGCCTTTCAGCATTTTCATATTCCATGCAATATATCCATCATAAGAGCTTAGCATTACTTTACCATTACTTACAAGTGACTTCAACCATTCACTTTCTAACTGTAGAAGATGCTCTTTTGTTGCTTCACTCAACGGTTTTAAATTGACAGATAATAAATTACCCTCATTGAGGTTATCTTCTCCAAAGTGTTCAGGGAATTCCAAAGGCTGTATGCTTTCTTCTCCTCTTTCCCCTATATCACCAGTAGATGGCCAGCCTTCATCTGCAGACATACGTTCTCTCCAACCTGTGCCACCTCCAATAAAACTTACATTTTGAACTGTCATTTCGTCAAGAAGAAATTTCTCGGGAGAAGCTAAGAAGCGTAAATACCAATCTGCAATTTTTCTTCGTGTGGTAGATACATATCGTGACGCCAATATCAGCCTTTCGTAAGGAAACAAATATGGAAGTACCACGTTATCAATTAAAACACTCTTCAAAGCAGGCAATCCATTTACATGGTCATTGTGTAGATGCGAAAGCACTAAGAGTTTCAATCGGCCATTTAAACTTGGCAAGAAGTAGCTTTCAACATAAGATGTTAAAGCTCTTTTACTTTCAGAGCCTATGTCATATACAAAGCGCATAGAATCCCACATAGAATCCACAATACCACTATAAAACAGCCCTTGCCCATTAGGATGCATCTGGAATTTTGCGTCTAACATTGTTTACCTCCTAACGAGAGCGTGAG
>JAADDM010000006.1 GCA_013153955.1 Gammaproteobacteria bacterium
TGTGTGGAAACAAGAAGTATTCTTGTCAGACGTGTTCAATCGATGAGTCGACATCTGAAGGAATACTTGGCCAGACAGGTTTAGCCGTGAATACATTCAGTCCGGTGATTATTTTTATATAAATGTTTATGCACTGGGCCATCTGATTGTTATTGGTTATCGGTGAATAAATCTCACCAATACAAACAGAACAGTTTTTGTTAGCACCCAGAAGAAATAGTTGGGTTGATTAGCGGCTCCAACATTTATTGATTACGGCCCCGTTAAATGACTGGTACCAACAAACAAGTTCCTAACAGTAATAACGTGGAAAACATTGTAATAAAAACATTATTACAGCTAGAAAAACACAAACGAATGTTTCATATACACGGTTAGAGAGTTGATATTTATCATCGGAAAGAAACTTGTTGTGACTTTTCAGTAGTCTTTGCTTACTGGTGCATTCAGGTTTTTTCTCATGTATTAGACGTAGTAACTATGCGTTAGAGTCTCCTTCAGAGCTTGAAATAAACCGATTACAATACACGTGCGGAGTATAAGTTTAGGCAACTGTTATGTGTCGGTAATTTCTATTTAAAGATAAAAGTGTGCAATGAAGCTACTGTTTTGTTCCGGTGTTCTGATGACGGTGAATTTGTGCAGACAGAGACTTTCTTATTTAAGGCCTTCCTATATGCCTCAAACTATCATCCTAATATTTAAACAGACCGCTGTTCGAATGATCCAATGCGTATATCAAAACATATATTCCTGGCTTGCTCAGTTCGTATTCCCACGTCATCTGGTTCAAACAGCCTAACAACATGTGGTTATTTATCTATGAACGACGTGACTAGCTCTGCCTCTCACTCACTCAACGGCTTCCAGCGTAGTGGTCAATCTAATCAAGGTCGGCGTCCTAGATTTAAAGGTCACAGCACCGACACTTGGTGCTGGAGAGACCGTCGCCAATGATGTCGGTCGAAGGCTTCACGTGGTCTCAGTTTCGACAGGGCTCCAGCCACAAGCAACTCCCCTCACGTTAGGTGGATGACCTTCTTCTCTTTCCAGCCACTGACACACCACCTCTCGGCGCTCCAGTACCTCTCTAGGTTGAAATCCTTCTTGTATTTGTAAGTCCGATCGTGTAGTATCTGACAGAGCCGACAGAAGGCGCCGGTCTTACCGTGGGATGGCGCTAACCGCTCAAAGCGTTCGATGTAGTGTGAGGCTTTGGCCTTCCAAGCGAAGTACTCCAAGTAAGCGCTGGTGTTCGACTGTAAGTAGATCATGAAGTCGGCCAAGTGGCGCGGTGAATTGAAGTCTCTGACGTCGATGTAACTCGTCGGTGGCAACAGACGCTTGTAGTCGCCGCCTCCGAGCACGACGGGTATCATGTGGCGGCGGAGGGCGGAGTAGACCTTCTCCGTGATGTACTGCTCGCAGACGCTGTTCTCAAACGAGAGGTAGAAGTAATAATCGGCTTCGAACTGGCTGTAACAGTTTGACTTGTCCTCGATCGGACAGGACAGGTTTCCACACCGTCCGTACACGTCTAAGTCCACGTAGCTGGACAGCTGTCTGGCGTACTCGTTACGCTGACTGGATGCACCGTCACAGTTACTGACCGGCCACACGGCCGTTCTGGATTTGCGCTGGACCACTTCACTGGCCAGAATCGGATTAAGTGGAGGCTTTAGTTTCCGGATCCGAGTCACGATGTCAGTTTCCGGATCATTAAGGTAGGTTATGGTCAGGTTGTACTTGTTATTTGTGCCCCTGATCTTTCGTTGAACGGTCAGTGGGCTTTCCAGACAGTAGAATATCCATATCTGATCCGGACGGATCCTTGGCGGCATGTTTTCGGCCGACGTCTCCCAGGCGTGGAACAAAATGGCGTCGACCGTGGCAGCCAGAGAAGTGTTGGCTGTCACGGAACACCGACTCTCGGCACACTTCCGTAGGAATCCGGCTCGTCCCAAGCCAATCCCGAAATCCGCTCTGCCGTATTTCGACGTCCACAGCAGTATGGTCTTAATGTCGTCAGTAACGTCGGCTCGTTTGGCTCCGTTCTGCTCGAGACCGGGTCCATCTCTGTCCGCCGAGGAGCTTACTGTCAGGTTTGTCGCATCCGCCGCGTCTTTGTCGACTTCCGTCCGCGTGACGTAGACATCTGAGAAACTAACACTGTTTGTGTAGACGTACTGCAGATAAGAGGTCACCGAAAAAACACAGACGACAAGAAGACACAGTGCTGACTTTAGTCTACGTCCTGTCATACCTGTCTTATTTATTCAATCACTTCTGTTTGTGTGTGTGTGTGCTGACGCAGAGAGGCGCTTGTATTCAACTTAGTCAAAGGTAGGCATTAGCATTTAAAAAAGCGGAGCTTCGACTTCCGCTGTTGCTCCTGATGTAAGTCATCATATATTTCACACTTAATTCGATTATTATTTTCCGATAATTGATCGCCGCGTCAAACCCATGTCTCGCGTCAGCTGTGCATTTAAGTAGCTCTAATTTGCTTTGATGCTCTGCCTCAGTACATCACAGTAAACCTGACACGTGGAGTTTGTGTATGTCGAACGACCGACCTGTGGACCGACCGACCTGTGGACCGACCGACCTGTGGACGGACGGACAGTCTGTTGATTTAATAAATACAGTGATGTGATATCAAACAAGAAACAAAACCAACTTGCGAAAATCTATATTGTTAATTATGCGTAGAGTGAATCGGTGCCATCATATATAAGCACTAATTTTAGGCGGATTCATACAAATCCATCAGACTGAATACAATATTTGCATGGTGACATCTGCTCGTTATGGGACTACAAAATGTAAACCAGTGTTTTACGACACGTCGTAGGCTACAGCGGTAATCAGTGCTGTGAATGATGTGTCTGAGCATTTCAAGATAATTATATCACTGATAGGATAACACACTTCAGGTGTTTGCAAAACGCAACTAGAGCCACGGTAAAAGGTCGAAAGGAAAGTGACACTGCATACTTAGAAATCTTTTCCAGTGTCTTGTCACTTTATCTTTGGTGAAAGTGATCTCATGGCCTTCTCTGTTAAGAAAAACGATCGCTTCTAAAAGATGATCTATTGATCCCTGTTGGAAGCAGACAGACAGACAGACAGACAGA
>JAADDM010000145.1 GCA_013153955.1 Gammaproteobacteria bacterium
GTCAATTAGAATATGGTCGGAGTGGAGGGATTTGAACCCCCGACCACCTGTACCCAAAACAGGTGCGCTACCAAGCTGCGCTACACTCCGATATGTTGTGGCGTATTCTATAGACGACCCTGACTTGTGTCAACCGCTAAACCAAATAAAACATCTGTTTTTTAGAGGTGATTAAACCTATTCCATTTTCAATGGAAGCTTCTCCTAACCCACCCTCGCAGATTAACAAAAACAACCTATTGATTTATATCATAAAACCCAAAACACAGTGTAAAACAGCCGTATTTACACAAGCCTCTTTAATATGAAATATATTTCATTTAAAGGTATTATATCTGCAATATTTAATGACGAACCTTCAACCAAGGAGACAATTATGTCTGCAAAAATTTTAGATGGTAAGGCGATCGCCGCTGAACTCCGTGAATCCATAAAACTGGAAGTTGATGCACAAGTTGCAGCAGGCAAGCATCGTCCAGGCTTAGCCGTCATCATGGTCGGAGAAGATCCTGCATCACAAGTTTATGTTAGAAACAAAAAAATAGCCTGTGAAAAAGCAGGCTTTAATGATGTATCAGTTGTCCTGCCAGCAGAGACCAGTCAAGAAGAAGTGCTTGCCTTAATTGATAAACTCAATATAGATGATAGTGTTCACGGCATTATTGTCCAGCTGCCTGTCCCAGATCATATCAGCCCTGAGCCGATTATTGAACGCATCCACCCTTGTAAGGATGTTGATGGATTCCACCCCTATAATGTAGGGCGCCTTGCAACAGGCAACTTACAACTCGCACCTTGTACCCCACATGGTGTCATGACCATGCTTGCTAAAACAGGCATCCCTATTCGCGGATTAAATGCGGTCATTGTTGGTGCCTCTAATATCGTCGGTGTACCTATGGCACTTGAGCTATTGAATGCCAGAGCAACAATTACCGTTTGTCACAGTGCAACAAAAGACCTAGCCCAGAAAGTATCAGAAGCGGATTTAGTCGTCGTTGGCGTTGGCATTCCAAAAATGGTTAAAGGAGAGTGGATTAAAGAAGGCGCGATTGTGATTGATGTAGGCATTAACCGCTTAGAGGACGGTACCTTGTGTGGTGATGTTGATTTTGATACCGCTAAGGAGCGTGCAGCTTGGATAACACCTGTACCTGGTGGCGTTGGCCCCATGACCATTGCAACCCTTCTAGAGAACACCCTACAGGTTGCATATCACTTAGACTGTAAGCTTTAACAAGCCTTTGTCAAAATGAAGCCGGGTTCACAAACACACCCGGCCAGCTAAGACAAATTGATACAAAAAAGCCAATCAGTTGATTGGCTTTTTTGTCGCTCTAACTTCTGCCTTAAAATAAGTACATACTTTACACCTTAAATTTACCAACTAGGCTTCCCAAGACAGCGGCTTCCTCTTTCATGGATTCTGAAGCTGCGGAACTCTCCTCAACTAAGGCTGCATTTTGCTGTGTCACTGCATCAATTTCTTTAATGGCAACACTGATTTGAGAGATCGAAACAGATTGCTCTGTGGATGCTGCGGTAATTTCAGCCACAATATCACTTACCTTTCTAATCCCTTCTGTAATGGTTCTTAACGCTTGATCAGATTTTTCCGCACGCTCAGTTCCTTGCCCAACGGCTGTCACAGCATTCTCAATTAAGCCTTTAATATCTCGTGCAGCATCTGCTGACTTACCGGCTAAATTTCTAACCTCTCCTGCAACAACGGCAAAGCCTCGGCCATGCTCACCCGCTCTGGCTGCTTCAACAGCCGCATTCAGTGCTAACAGATTTGTTTGAAAAGCGATACTGTCAATTAATGCTGTAATTTCTTCAATTTTATGGCTCGCATCGCGTATATCAACCATAGACTCTATTGTTGAACGCATCACCTCTGCGCCATTATCTGCTTGCGCTCGGGCCGTTGTTGCCAGTTGATTGGCTGTACTAGCATTATCCGTTGTCTGCTTAACAGCTTCTGTAACATGCAACATGGTTGTGGTTGTCTCTTCTAACGAAGCCGCCTGCCTTTGAGTACGTTCATTCAGGTCCTGACTGCCCTGATGAATTTGATTCACGTTCTCAGCAAGGTTTCTAACACCTGTACTCGTCTCTAAAATAAGTGAAGAAAGGTTCGACAGTGAGGTGTTCAATGCCGAAGCCACTTCACCGAATTTACCTACTGAATCACGCTGCATTTTTTTGGTTAAATCGCCGTTAGATAGCGCTGAAACAACCCCTAAAATTTCATCCAAGGATTTTTCGGTCTGCTCAACGCGTGCATTAACACTTTCTGACAACTGCTTTAATTCACCCTCACTCGAAACAGTTACTTTATGAGTAAAATCCCCTGCCGCCATAAATGAAAGTACTTCATTGGTTTCAGAGATAACTTCACTAATCGTATTCATCGCCTGATCTACTTGGTTACGCACACCACTTTCAACAGAAGGATCCATTCGAACAGAGAAATCCCCCACACCAATGCCATTGACAACTTTCAGTACCGCCTTCATCGTGGCATCCAATGAAGATATAGACTCATTCACCGCCATTTCTAGCGTCTGTAAATCACCATGTGCGCCCGTATTCATCCGAACACTAAAGTCGCCATGTGCCACTTTATTTAACGTAAAATTTGCATCATTAATCGTTTTAGCGACACTATCTAAGGTTTTATTAACCGCCATCGAAGCCTGTCCAATCTCATCCTCAGCAGAGACCGGAATTCGTAGCGACATATTGCCCGTTTCCTGAATATCTCTTGCCACCCTAACCATCTCATCAAGCGGCCGAAATGAGCGCCCTGCAAAGAAATAAGTCAGTGCAATCACAAGCAATAACCAAATAAATACAGCCAACACACCCAGTTGAAAATAGAGATTTTTCGTTGTAATAAGTGCTGTGGCATCCACCATTGAAACAAGATAGGCAATATTTTCACCCTTAACATCTAATAACGCCACGCCTGTCACTTCATAGTATTCAGCACCTAACTGGAGCGCTTCAGCCAACAGTTGATTGCCAAATAAAACCTCATTAAAAAGCGTGTCGTTCGTGGTGCTCATTGCAATCGCACTATTGGGAGAGAACAAACCTATCTCGCCTTTTACAGATGCTTTTATCTGATCA
>JAADDM010000237.1 GCA_013153955.1 Gammaproteobacteria bacterium
TCACAAGTTCTAATCAAATGCTGTCTTAGGACAGTTTGATTAAAGTTTGTATAAAAGCCCCGTCTATTTATAGGCGGGGCTTTTTGCGTTTTGCAGTTCTTGAATAACCCTTTTTTGTTGTTGGTGAGTGGTTTTTGTGCATTTACCGGAGATTGGCTTATAATGAATATATGATAAAAGAACTGGTTGAAGAAAATCGTTCGGCTGAGTCGGGCTTTATTGTGTTGTTGGGGATGTTACTGTTAGTGCTGGGCTCTGCAACGTGGTTTGCGACGTTGGGTAATACGCACTCGAATACATTATCCTTACAGAAGAATAGAGAGGCGATTACGCAGTTGCATCAGATAAAGGAGCGGATGTTGGCGTATGCTGTGTTGCATCCAGAGCTCTATGCGGATGCGACCAATGTGCCTGGAGTGGGGTATTTTCCCTGCCCGGATGAAGATGGGGATGGTGATGCAGATACGAACTGTGGAAGAGATTCAGCAGGAACCGATGAACTGTTTGTTTTGGGCATGGTGCCTTATAAAATCAGCTCTCGTTTTTTCTCTTTTTTAAATTCTGATGTTGATAATCGTGATTATTGGTATGCTGTTGACTCCCGTTTTGTCAATTCAAGCGCGCAGTATGCAACTGCTATCTCTCAACGCTACTCATCCTTAACCATGCAAACGCCACGGTTAGTCGCAAATTCATCAGGGGCAATGGTTAACCCGATGACGCTGGATGGTCAAAGCAATATTATCATGATTCTATTTTATGCTGGCCCGATGTTAGCTGGTCAGTCTAGGCCAAGTGTTGCTGTTTCTGACTACCTCGAACAGGGTACAGTGGTTGCAGGTAGCACATTTGATTTCACAACGGCAGGAAGTGGTTCAGCGGACTTTAATGATTATGTCATTAAAATAACGCGTAGAGAGTGGGAGGCGGCTATGCTTTCACGAGTCTCGCAAGATAATGCGCCAGAAGATGCTGTGCCTGATTTGTGTGTGACGACATTACCTGCTGACATTCATTGGTTTAATGCCTGTAAATATACTGGGGCAAGCATCCCGCCTTTTACAGTTTCGCCACTGCCTTCTACCTGTGTGCTTACGACGGTTATTGCAGAGCAGAACATTACAGGCCAGGGTTGGCGAGACATTATTTGTCCGTAAAAGTAGGAGTAATACTGGGTGTATGTGTGGCGAAGGAGGGGAGATAATGAAGGAGGTTGATACTTGCGAGATAGGTAGCACGTATTTAAAGTCTACTATGCGTGGATTTACGTTGCTTGAATTGACCATAGGTTTGGTGATTTTATCTTTCTTAGCTTACTCTATTTTGCAAGGCGTTCAGAGTACGCGTGACTATAATCACTATGTTGATAATAAACATTATATGGCTAAGGTAAAGAAATCACTCATTACGTTTGTGCAGTCCAATGGGTTTTTGCCTTGCCCAGATTCAGATACAACCCCTGATGGAGTTGAGAACAGGACTGCTGGCGTTTGTACGAGTAAAAGTGGTTTTTTACCTTTTCAAATGCTGGGCTTAAAAAGCGAAGATGCGTGGGGCAACCCGCTTTGGTATGCCATTAATGAGCGTGCAGATGTGAGTGGTACGGTGGATATTGGGCTTGCAGCAGAGTCTGCTGCATATTTTAATAATGGAGTAACGCCTTTAAACGGAACAGTCAATCCATGTACAGCAACGGGTGGTACACCTTGTTTTAATACCCTTACAAAGCCTTTTGGAGTCACTACGGGTTCGGGTAATTTAACTATTTGCGGTGAAAATACAGCGACAAGTTGTAGTAGCTCTACTTCTGACGCAAATAAAATTGAACTCAGGGCGATTGCCGTTGTGCTAAGTTTGGGTGCAAATGGTGCGCAGACGTTAGCGGGGACTACGCTTGATACTGCAGAATCTGAAAATTTTGATAATGATCGGTATTTCTGGGTTGCATCGGGTAGTAATGTAAGTGGTAGTTTTTATGATGACCAGCTTATTTGGTTAACCGGTTACGATTTAAAATATGCCATGCTACGTTCCGAGCGCGGCTTACAATAGACAAAAGTCTCATAAAGAAGGTCTTATGAATACCGTAATAAAGTTAAGGTCTGTTCGCAGACAGTTTGCAAAAGGGTTCTCTTTAATTGAGTTATCGGTTGTGCTTGCGATTATTGGTGTTGTGGGTGCTGGCTCTATGTTGGTGTATAGCGAGCAGAGAACACATGCCAATTGGCAAGGAAGTGATGCCAAAATGAAGGTCGTAAAACAGGCCTTAATTGAGTTTGCGCGGGTCAATAAATATATGCCTTGTCCAAGCAATGTTGGTGATGGAGCGGATGCGCGCTCACCAACAGGAATGGGTAGCTTACCAGAGATTACCGCCTCTCCAGCGATAGCAGCTACACCAAAAACAAATGTCTCTCCTACGTTGCCAGGTGTGCCTGCCGTGTCTGCCGTGCCTGCCGTTGCTAATATTCCTATTGAAACATGTCTAGTCCATACTGGAACGGTTCCTTATGCTGCTATAGGGTTAAGCCGAGCAGATGCTTCGGATAACTGGGGTAATCTCTTTATTTATGCCGTAGATCAAGGGGTGATTAATGGTTCATTGATGCTCGATTGCCCGAATCAATCTGCCTGTTTCTTTAATAAAGATTCCCTTAGTACGATTGCAACTACGGCAAGTAAACTTGATAACTTACGCGATAGGAATATCCCTTTCTTGCCAGCATTCAATCTATCTACCCCCCCTTTAAAGGGGGCGTTAGGTGCTAATAATTTACAGATTTGTGATGATGCTGCCTGTTCTAATATTCAGTCAGAGGGGTTGCTTGCTGTTATTTTGGCGGTGAATGAAAATGGAGAGATTACTACTGGCTTGGGTGCCGCAGAAGCTGAAAATAGAGACTCCGATACCGCTTTTGTCAATGCTGCTTATTCAGAAGCACCCTATTACGATGATTTATTACTTGGAATCTCGGCGAGTGAGTTGAAGGTTAAGGGAGAAGAGGAGGTTGTAGAGTTAGCGGTTGCCCCTCCTGCAGCACCGCCCGTTGCAATTTCAGGGAATGATTTACAGGGAATGGGGGATAACTCCATTGGAACAACTGGTACTAACATAGGTACGGATATA
>JAADDM010000099.1 GCA_013153955.1 Gammaproteobacteria bacterium
GGTTCAGTCATTGGCTTTTTACTGTATTTTTACCTTATTAAAAATGTCGATGCGATGAAGGTGGCATTGATTCCCGTGATTACCCCGGTATTTGCGATTTTTATTGGCCATACAGTCAATAACGAGCCCCTTTCAGCTACCCTTTGGCTGGGAACGGGGATTGTCTTAATCGGCTTAATTCTATTTCAATGGCGCTTTAAATCACGATAGGCACACTTTAAACAGTCTTACCCGCTTCCTAAACCACCTCCCGATAATTTAGTTATATATAATCTCGCTATATAAATCCGTGCATAACCGTAGGCCATCGTATTAAAGCAACTTGCCTGGTAGTGTGCCTCCTTCACTTATTGTTAACGCTCCTCTTATCCTAATACCAACCTGCATAAATTTTAAATAACAAAAAAGGCCTGATGAATAACATTCACCAGGCCTTTTCAAACTTACAAGAATAACGTTTGCGCCATTATTTAAAACAGGCACTGACTTTAAGTCACATTAAACTACCACTCTAATGCCTTTAAATACTTGAACAATTCCTTTGAAGACTTCGCAGGTTTATTACTGTCACGCTCTCTTTGAGCATTGCGAATCCACTGACGCAACTGTTGTCTATCCGCATGAGAATACATGTCCATAAATTCGTTTAGGACATCATCTCCGCCGTCAATCATACGATCGCGCCACTGCTCTAACTTATGAAAGTGCGCATTTTGCTGGCGTGTTTTCTGCTCAACTAGAGCTAACTTCTCTTTTATTTCGATAATAAGAGGTTCATCCTGACGTAACATTTTGCCGATAAAAAGCTTCTGACGCTTTAAAGCAGGCCCTTTATCCATCGACTTATAAAGAAAAATTGCATCTGTGAATTTTTCTGGTAACTGCATCTTATTAATCACAGTGTCCGTTAAACTGGCAATTTGATCCCCTAAATCGGTCACCGCTTGCGCAGCCTGTTTAATCTGTGTACGGCTTTCAAACTCCTCTTGCTCCCAGTCACGGGACTCTCTTTCCATTTTCACTCTGTTGACATTACGAGGTCTAACCATTTGAATCTCCCATCATGGCAAGCCATGCTTGCTCTGTTAATACCGGTACACCAAGGGCTTCGGCTTTTGTTCGTTTTGAGCCGGCTTTATCGCCTGCAATTACATAATCTGTTTTAGCTGAAACACTGCCTGTTATTTTTGCACCGAGTGCTTCAAGCTGTTTTTTAGCCTCTGTTCTAGATCCCTGCGTTAAGGTCCCTGTTAATACGACCACCTTACCAAAGAAGGGTGAGTCCTGACTGACTTCAACCACCTGTGGCGTTGGCCAGTGAATCCCTGCTGCCAACAGGCCTTGAACCACCTCTTGATTGTGGGGCTGCTGGAAGAAAGTCACTATATTCTCAGCAACAATTTCGCCTACATCAGATACTTCAATCAGCGCATCAACCTTAGCGGTGAGGATATTCTCTAACTCAATAAAGTGACTGGCTAACTGCTTGGCCGTTACCTCGCCTACTTCTGGTACACCCAGCGCAAAAATAAACCTTGGCAGCGTAGTCGCTTTTGAGGCTTGAATTGCATCAACCACTTTCTGCGCTGATTTTTGTGCCATTCGCTCTAATCCAAGCAGTTGCTCAACCGTCAAAGCAAAGAGGTCATCTGGATGTTGTACCATTTTAACATCGACCAACTGGTCAATTAACTTATCTCCCAACCCTTGAATATCAAAGGCCTTACGGGAGACAAAATGCTGAAGGGCGCGCTTACGCTGTGCAGGACAGAATAACCCACCGGTACAACGATATACGGCTTTCTCTTGCGCTTTCACAACAGAAGAGCCACATTCAGGACACGCTGTAGGCATCATAAATTTATAAACCGTCTCAGGTCGCTTTGACAAGACTGGTCCTACAACCTCGGGAATCACATCCCCTGCACGTCGGACAACCACGGTATCCCCTATGCGCACATCCTTACGAATAATCTCATCCAAATTATGTAAGGTCGCATTGGAAACCACCACGCCAGCAACATTAACGGGTTCTAACCGCGCGACAGGCGTTAATGCACCAGTTCTTCCTAGCTGTATCTCAATATCCAGTAGGGTTGTCCAAACCTCCTCTGCAGGAAACTTTCGTGCAATCGCCCAACGCGGTGCTTTGGCCGTAAAGCCCAGCGGCGCATGGTACGCCAGCCTGTTAACTTTATAGACAATACCATCTATTTCATAAGGTAGGCTTGCGCGTCTCGCCAAAAGCGAATCATAATATGTAGCGATACCCTCACTGCCAATTACCACTTCTGCATCTGGATTAGTGGGTAATCCCCAAAGTCTAAATTGAGCAATCGCCTCGCTGTAACGTTCAGGTAAGGTCCAATCCGCACTGATTTCACCCCAGCCATACAGGTACAGGCTTAATTTTCGTTTGGCGGCTATTTTAGGGTCTAACTGCCTCAATGTGCCTGCTGCTGCATTACGAGGGTTTGCAAAAGGCTTCTCCCCCTCTGCCGTTGCGTGCGCATTCAGTGTCTCAAATACCGCTTTAGACATAAAGACCTCACCACGCACCTCAAGCACATCAGGCCAGCCTTTGCCCAACAACTGAAGCGGAATGGAAGGCATCGTACGGATATTATGGGTAACATCCTCACCGACTGAGCCATCCCCACGCGTAGTGGCCTGTACCAGTAAGCCGGATTCATAGCGAATATTAATGGCTAGGCCATCCATTTTGGGCTCTGCTGAATACTCAATGTCTTTTAAAGAGAGGGAATCAACTCCGTCAAGCTGTTTGACCTGTTTGTTTATCCCCTCAAAAACCTTACGGTTAAAGTCTTCTAAATCTGACTGATTAAAGGCATTCTCTAGAGAGTACATCGGCACAGCATGTTTAACACTTTTAAAGCCCGATAGAGGTGTCCCTCCAACGCGTTGCGTTGGTGAATCTTTTGTAACCAGCGAAGGATTGTCTTTTTCCAGTGCCACTAATCTCTGATACAGCTCGTCATACTGCGCATCACTAATCGTGGGGTTATCTAATACATAGTAAGCATGATTGTGCTGATTAAGAACAGTCTTTAAGGCATTTATTTCGGAAAGTGTATCGGTAGGAAGTTGCATCTGAGGCATGTAT
>JAADDM010000067.1 GCA_013153955.1 Gammaproteobacteria bacterium
AGAATGGAAGGCAGTGATTAGTTTATCATCTTATCAAATCGGAGATTATTCGTATTTTTATCGCAGTATGAAATCATCGCTTCTATCACGTGACCATACTCCCTTGTTGAACTATCTTATTTTAGATGCGGAACCACCAACAGATTGTTTGATCTTGCTTTTCTAGTATTTTAGACCATCTTGTCTTGCCAAATATTAATCAGAACCACATTTTTTGTTGTTTTTCAAGCTGTAATGCCGTCTTTGTAATTCACCATGATATTATCTCACCTGGAAGACAATTGCAACTTCCATCCACCGGATCACAACTGGCACCATTCACACAAGTACATTTGTTTGTGCAGTTGCCTCCCCAGGAATCCGGCGGGCATACTGAAAAGACAACCAAAAAGCCATGAGAAAAAAGACCATGGCTAAACAATATTTATGTCAATGCCGCCAGTGGTTCAGTAGTATATCAGCTGGTAATTTTAACAAATTGTAGGAATTGCCCGACTCAAACAAATAACTATAGATATATATATATACCATCCGAACAGTTGCTTCCAGTCCAGCCGGGCTCACAAAGACAGCTGTCAGGCGCGACACAGCTGCCATATTCACAGCCAAATGTGCACACAGCTGTGACAGAAAAAACGTAAGCGTCACACGAAAAGAAAACATGGAATATCGTTTGGTTGATATAGAAAGAAAGAAATATCAATAACAACAGCAACATCAAAACCTCCGACTGTGGCATAGGATTAAGTAATGCAGTTGTTCCTTGCTTTACTTTACTAAACTTCACGACACAATCTAACACTGTGCTCAATTGGGACAGACCAAGACAAAAACAAAACGAACACTAGAAAAGGCCAACCAATATTTTCAAGAGTTCGCACACTAATGGCCTTTACCACACGTCCGACAAGCACACACGTCTGACAAGCACTTTCTGTGTTGGTGCAGGCTTTTCTTTATTCGTTGTCGGAGATAAGCCGAAATAAATAAGTAATCCGTGTGAGATTTTCTCGGCTACATCATCTGCTGACAACCTGAGTTCATACAATGAAGCTGCTACTCACGCCTGCATGTTTGGTTGGCTGTTTCTTCGTAACCGGGACAACAATAATATTCTATTTTCCAGGCTGTTCTGCTTGCTAAACAATACGCCTGCTTATAGCTCCGCCTGCAACGATACACAAATACTAATAACAACAGTGCCGTATTGTCAACACCTGGAATTGTCTTTGTTTCGCACGCTACCATTCCACATTATCGTAATCTGAGAACTAAGAGTTTCTTTCAGAAGCCGACCGGCTATCATCAACTTGCACGGGCACTGCAGTCGGTGATCTCATCACTGAATCGAGTTCTTAAACTGCTAAGCGCCACTTTGGCCTCATCGGTTGAAGCCACCATTTCACTATTGCGATGACATACTTACCTGTACTCCGTGCATCGAAAAAGACTCCACGCACTCCCGCACCACGTCGTGTAACTCGATCGATAGCTGACGGAGCACGTCCTGGTGTAAGTCGCTATGTAACTGCCGAGGAGATGTATAACAAAACACTGAACAACTTACTGTAAAATATCCACTTCAATAAAACAGAACACGCCTCTTTCAAGGTCTGCATGCTTTGGTTTCTCAGATAACAAACATATTACAAGCGCTAAAAACCAATTCACATCACCGAACATTATCTTTGTCAGCAGGCTTTCTCATGGATGACGCCAAAACTCCTGTAGGCTGAGTCGTACATCGTATGCTTACCTCACGTTACGTGAACAAACATTGCTCTCGGTTGCATTCGGCTCGGAGGCGGTGATCACGATAAGAGTCGTGAAGACAATAAATGAGAGCAAGGCAGCCTGAAACTGATTCATCTTGATTTTCTTACAGCTCTTCTTCGTTGGCAGTTGAACATTAACTGGATTATTTCGTGTCTAATTTATGCGGCGCAGTGAGTGAGTCACAACACAACATACTAAGCGACAAGCGTGCGTCTAGATCACTCCAAATTGGAATTAGTTTCTCAGCACCGGTTTACCGAAATTAATATAGACACTGTGCCCTGTTGTAAGCGTTGTTGTTGGCGACGAACCAGCAAGGTTACTGTAGACGTAAAAACTGCCGATTGATTCAAATAGTGAAATAATATGTCACCACCTCGGAGGCCCAGTCGTCCGTCTGCTCAGAGATCTGCAGATAACAAATTAGCGATCAGACGTAGCCAGTTATTCAGAATATCGGTAGGAGACCCATTTGGCATATGCCCAATAACCTTCAACGACCGCACTTCTGTTATGAGATATAAAGGACCAGCCAGTTTGAGGGGAATTCTTCGTTTACACGCAACTGGCATTGTTCCCCGATGAATCATATGCCAAAGAAACAGAATTAAAAAAATCAACTCTCTTGGGACTGTGAATTTTCGTATCGGCCACGTATGGCGGCAGCCAGTTTAATTTCGGCTTAAGACAATTCGAAGCGTTCACTTGGTTGTATCATTTGCGGCACTGTACAAAAGGCACACGGCTTTGTCAGCAGCTGCCATGACTCTTGCGGTTTGCTAGAGTTTCGGGTGCTTGGCGCATCCACCAAGAAACGTCAGTTCTTTTAAAGCGCTCTTCAGCGAAATCTTCCAGCTAAAAGAAGACCAGTTGTCTTCTTGGTCCTTATCTCAGTGCATAGCCATTTGTCTGAAATCTACTCCGACGGTATCGATCAGCCGGGGATCATTGAACACAGCAGACTGGCACCGGCTTGTGACGCTAGACGATTAGACTGAGAACTACCGCAAACGTGTCTGGGCTTCAGCCGTGGAATAAACCAAACTGCTTCAGAAGCACGATAAACACAAATCTGTATTGTCTGATAGCTTCTGTTTGTATTTTCATAATACATATTTATTGTGGCCGCCGTGGCTATTCTTCTTGAAGAAATTCCGGGTTTAGAGTCGGGCGAACTTTAAATGTGATTGGCTGAATCGGCTGATTTCGATTAGATTAAGACAAGAATGACGTCATATATGAAGAAAGAAACCTGGCCTCAAATAAGCAGGATTATGAATTTTTTAAGCAGATAAGTATCTGGTGCTTACGCGCCTGGATGCTATTTTCTTCTGTTTGTTTGTTTGG
>JAADDM010000139.1 GCA_013153955.1 Gammaproteobacteria bacterium
TTCCTCTCTTCATGCCGGTGTGCAAAAAACTACACCAACCACACAAAAATCCTGAAATTAGGAGGTACCCCAGCCGCATCGGATTTGATTCGGTAGGGTTATTGTGAACAAACACTCTTGACAGGCCAGAAGAATTCAATCACTGTCTGCAATTAGTAACAGTAAATCTACTCTAAAATAATGGAAGCGCAACCATCATGGAGAGGTATTCTAAGGGTTAACACTATAGAACCATAGGATGACCATTGCCTAATCCTTAAAGGTGAGATGCCTGACTATAACTTCTTATCAGGGCATAAAAGGTGGATCAATAACCATATGGAATTTTGAAAAATATAGATGGAGTCAACCTGGCAGGTCAACCCCCTTCACAACCACTATCTGCAAGCAACAAGACCTGCTCTTACCTTGTCGTCCACTGGTTATCTTCCCACCGTTCCGAGTGACCAAAAAAATTTGAAAACAGCAAGGCCATAACCAAAAAGCATATTTCAACATTCCGGAAAACATGTGCTTCCCACCGTTGCCTTAACAGCAAAACCTGTTACTGTCTCGATAGACGGGCAAGCCGTTGACGGGCCTTATCCTGACTCTTGCCCGAGGAGGCAAGATTCAGAGACGTACGATAGGCTTGCTCTGCCAGGCGGGTCATGCCTTGGCGTCGATACAGGTCACCCAGTGCAAGATACAAAGCTGATTCTTCAGGCAACAGGGATATGCCCTGCTTGAGAATAGCCAGGGCCTGGGCATCGTCATGATTTCGGTAGAAAAAATAAAAGGGCCTGAGAAAAAAAGACTTCTGAACCTTTTGTTCCCTGTCAACATATTGCACAGCCTGCAGATATGCTTTTGCAGCCTTGTTTTTCTCCTTCAACTTGTCCCAGTGAGTACCAAAATCAAGGTAGGGCCGAACCCGCTCTGGCAGTGCGCGTTCCAGGAGATCAAGGGGATAGGATTTTGCAGTAAATAATGCTATCAGGCTTTTTGTTTGGGATGGATCAAGGGAAAGAGCGCTTGTAAACTGATGACGCGCCTCTACTGGTTTCTTACGAAGCATCAACCAGTTGCCAAAAGTGATATAAAGAGAGGGTACGCCTTTGCCACGTTTGATGGAAGCTTCAAACAACTTGCCGGCAAGGGATTGGTCTGGCATCACAAAACCAGCCAGTTGCAGAAGGGTGTAGTTTGCAGGAGCAAGGCATAAGGCTGTATTCAGCTCTCTTTGCGCCTCATTTTCCCTGGCAAGATGCTGCAAAACAATGGCTCTCAGAAAATGGCCTTTAAATTGAAGAGGTGAAAGATGGATATATCGCTGCGTCTTTTCCTCTATCCTGCCAAGCTCTTCGTTGGTGGCCAGGGGAGAGACTATTGGCGGCCATACATTGCTTAAATGGGCGGCTTTCAAACTGCCCGACTGAAAAAAAAGGCTGGCAAAGAAAAAAGAGATGACAAAACACATAACCACTGGCCGAAGCACTGGCGACATGTTCACTGCTGCAAGCAATGTCTGTTGTGAACCATGAAACCGGATATGCGCCGAAGCCACCAACATACCGAGCAGGAAGAAAAAATACAGGCCAATGGCAGCAGTCGTATTGAACTGAAATTCAAATGTACTGTGCAGCAGAAGTGCTGTGACTCCAGCCAGCGAACCCAGGAAAATATGCACAGCATACCGGTCTCTTCGCCTGCGGAATACAGGCCATGTATCCCTGATAAGGAGCACAAAGAACCAGGCTATAATGCATGCCGCGACAATGCCGCCATCTGTGAGATTTTCGAGATAATCATTATGACAGTTGCGCAGAAAAAAACCGCTCGCCTCGGGGTTATACGAGGGATAGATATCAGAAAATGTGCCAAAGCCGCTGCCGGTCAATGGAAAGTCCTTAACAATCTCCAGGCTGTTTTTCCAAAACTGAACCCTGCCATTTATACTGAAATCTGAACGAACCAGAGTTTCTCCAAAACGGACGTCTGTTCTCTGCAGTCCAACCTTGACCACACCTAAAAGAACAATGGTCAGAATGCTTATTGGTATCAGAATCCGGAGGTTAATCCTCAATCGTTTCCTGCCCAGTACACCCAGGATAACGAGCGAGATAAATGAACAGATGATACCTCCTCTCGATCGGCTGAACAGCAGGGCAAGCACCAGCATGCTGGCCGCAAAACCGTAGAGAATATATCTATTCGTCACCTGATTTTTAAAAAAGCCCGTAATATTGCGCCGCCAATTTCTGCTGTAAGACATCTTGGGGCGGTAATACATGAATAAGGTCAGGCTGAGCGGCAGAAGCATTTCTGCAAAGCCAGCAAAATGATTTTTATAGACAAAAGGCCCGAAGACCAAATCAGGCTTGAATGATGTGCGAATCCCATACATTGCATGGCTACCTGAGAGTGCCTGAATAATGGCTTCTATGGAGATGAATGTGGCCAGGGCTATCACGATGTCAACTGTGCGGCGCAATCGCAGCCTGTTACTGAGAAGCTGGACAGTCAGAACATAGATCAGCAGGTAGGATGCAAAACGAAAAAATTCTTTAAGGGTAAGATAGGGATGTAAGGAAATTGTTACCTTGCCAGGTAACCCCATGGGAAGAGCGTCAGAGTAGATCCTGACTGTCGCTGGTGACAACAGGTTCACCAGTGATACTGGCAGAGGAATCACCTGCATCAGGTGCCAGCAAAGAAAAACAAGAAAGGGCAGCAGACCAGGTACATGCCTGAAGCGCACCTGTTTTCTTGAAACAGCAACTAAATAGAAAAAAAAAGACAGAGCGCTCATTGTTTCCACAACAGCCTCTGCCCAAATATCTATCGTACCAAATGCCACAGGGGCAAAAATCAGTACAACCAGATATAATATATAGCTGACACGCAGCATATCCGCTCACTAATCCTAAAAGCCTTTCAAGGTATTTGTATTACAGGCTTTTTACAATCAAGCTTATATGCTGTTCAATTAGTAAGACTAAAACTCGTTGCTATTAATCCCCCAAGTTAAGTGTACAGGTTGCATATAAACAGCCGCTGCCATCACTCGCGGTTTCTGCACAACAACAAACAAAGTTTAAATCAAATAAAACGAGCTCCTCACATAGTTC
>JAADDM010000264.1 GCA_013153955.1 Gammaproteobacteria bacterium
TGGCGCATTTCAACCACCGCCAGTCGAACTGCCTCAGCCTCTCTCTTCTGTTGCAAAAAGGCGCTTTTAAATGCATCAAAGCGAGCAACACTCTGCTCATCTCCCGTAACCGCTCTGACTCTAACAAAGGCTTGATGCTCCCAAATCCACGCTTTATTTTGTAGATAGTGCTGATAGCCGTCAAAATCAACAACCATCATGCCTGAAGCACCATTTGGCCTTAATCGGGTATCCACTTCATAGAGCACGCCTGTCGGCATCAAGGTCGTTAGCAGTGAGATGAGCTTCTGTCCCATACGGATAAAATAGATTGAATTATCAGTTGCCCGCCCACGCGCATTGATAGATTGGTCACTTGGGCTCAGTCCTTCATACACAAAAACCACATCTAAATCTGAACCATAGCCCAGCTCAATCCCCCCTAATTTACCGTACCCTAACACCATAAAAGGATTACGCTGATTCTCTTGCGTCATACCGCCGGGTAAACCACTTTTTTGAACCGTCAAGCGCCAAGCAAATTCTGCGGCCGCTTTTAAAACAGCTTCGGCAATCCAAGTTAAGTAATCGCTGACTTGAGTAACAGGGACTTGCCCTGTCACATCCGCCGCAGCCACTTTAAAGACTTGGGCATGTCGCCAACTGCGTAAGCCATTCATAAACAGCTCTTCATCCAACCCCTGCTCGCCTTCTGCTAACAATAGATCAAACACCTCTTGCTCAAGTGCTGCGGCTTGCAACGGCTCAAACAGACTGCGCTCATCTAATAGCTGGTCCAGTAACGCAGGATACTTAACCAGCGTATCGGTGAGCCATGCACTGACATTACACAGCTCCACTAAATGCGTTAACGCCTTTGGATTCTCTTTTAACAGAACCAGATAAACACTGCGCTTAACAATGGCCTCAATAACAGAGAGCACTCTCTCCAGCGAAACTTCATCGTACTCGGGCTTAAGCACCTCCTTCATGATGAGTGGCATGGTGCTATTTAAACGCGCCACCCCCTCTTTACCCAGGGTTTGAATCACTCGACTCTGTTTAAACTTGGTTAAACTTGCGACAAATTTATCCGCTTTATCGGTGGTAATACCCGCGGAGATAAGCACTTCTCGCGCTTCAAAATCGGACACCCAAAAATCGGACATAACGTCTTGTTCAAGCCCCGACTCAGCCTCCGAAAATACTTTGTTAAATTGACTCTGAACACACTTTCTATGGCTATTTAGAGCCGCCAAAAAAGCTTCGTACTCTGCAAATCCCATTGAATTGGCCAGCATTAACTGCTGATGGGGCGCTTCAGGCAGAACATGCGTCTGCTGATCATTCCACTCTTGTAGCCGATTCTCTGCACGACGCAAAAATAGATAAGCGTCTCGCAACGCAAGCTGATCAGATTCAGGCATAAAATTAAGCGCTCTTAAGGCACTTAATGTGGTGAGAAGTGAACGGCTTTGTAATGAAGGGTGGCGTCCGCCATGTACCAGTTGAAAAGATTGTGCGATAAACTCAACCTCTCGAATCCCGCCTTGACCCAATTTAATATTGTCGCGAACCCCCTTTTTCTTAACCTGCGCGGCAATCATCTGCTTAAGCTCACGTAAGGCATCTATCGCCGTAAAGTCGACATAACGGCGATAGACAAAAGGACGCAGAATGGTAAACAGCTTAAGAGCATCCTCTTCAGGCCCGGCCATCACTCGACCCTTAACCAAGGCGTAACGCTCCCACGCACGACCATGCAGCTCATAATAGTGCTCTAAGCCAGCAAAGGTAATCGCCAAAGAACCCGCATCGCCAAAGGGGCGTAGACGCATATCCACCCGGTAAACAAACCCCTCTCCTGTCATTTCAACCAAAGATTTGTTGAGCGCCTGACCCAGCCTGACAAAAAACTGATCATTTGACAGCGGTCGTATCGCTTTTGTTGAATCTGAAATAAGGGTTTCGCCGCCTTCAGGATAGGTAAATATAAGGTCGATATCGGAAGAAAAGTTCAGCTCTTGCCCACCCAGCTTTCCCATCCCAATCACCAATAAATATTGCTGTAAGCCCGAGTCTTTACCGATGGGCACACCGTAGCGTTGACAAAAACGTGCATAGTGCCAGTCAAGTGCCGCAGTTACCAATGCATCAGCCAAGTCGGACATCACTTGCATGACTTCGTGTACTGAAGCCAAGCCTGACAAATCGCGTATGCCAATGCGTCCCATCTGCCAATTTCTGGCATTGCGTAAATTGGCTTTTAGCTCGATTTCATCAGACGAACTAATCACTTCTTTATAAACACTTTCATACAAGCGCCCTTCTGCATACTCATCCTGCCAATTAGAGGCTTCCTCTAATTCAGGGAAACGACCTAACAGCCTTTCAATAAAAGGACTCCACGCCTTAACTTGCGCTAAAGAATAAGGAGTAACGGCTGAAAGAGCGGGCTTGATACGAGCTGTTTTTATGGGCATATAATCGACTCATTTAGAGGGATGGTTTAGTAATAAGGGCTCATAAAATAAAGACGACAACGAGTAACTCGTTTTGCCTGTATCTCATGCGTAAATTTAGAGCTCCCTATTCAATATGATAGAGATAAAGTTGGGTCTGACGACCATCTTCTAACGTCCATATTTCTGAGGCTTCAACACCAGGAATAGCAAAACTATTTGATACAAAGGTTGTACCAGGGCGCATCTCAGCTTGTACTTTTTGCCACAGTTTGGGCATCGGTTCAGGTGATAAAAAAGCATACACAACATCATAATAACTGAGATCGGTCTTCCATAAATCCATCGCATAAGTCTGCCCCCCCTTAAGGGTCGTTACCAGCTTGGATAGCGCATAAGGGACCGGCGCTGTTTCTACTCCATGAGACTCAATGACCGCAGGTTGTTTGGCCATAAAAGCCACATTCGCACCAAACCCACACCCAAGGTCTAAAAAATGTATGGCCTCTTTGTTAGCAACCAACTGCTTTAAGGCTTGGCGCGTCGTCTCATTGGTAAAATAGAGCGGTACACGCTCCGTAATGGCATTGGCAAAAAACAGCCAAATAACCACAAAAAATGCCAGCGCCCACATCGGGTTAAACTCAATCAAAACCCCTACATACA
>JAADDM010000247.1 GCA_013153955.1 Gammaproteobacteria bacterium
ATGAGCAGTATTACACCGTTTCATTTGTACCGATTAAAAACTTTAAGCAGCAGCAGGTCGCTTTTATTGCGTTGTATGAGCGAGATAATGTGCTCTCTCTCATCTATCAAAATGTCTTTAATCAGTTTGCTTTAATGCTCCTGTTTTCATTGATGCTTTCGATAGGTTTATACTTTTATCTAAAGAATCACTTGATGAAGGTCGAGGAGATTGAGCACCTTGCAAGTCACGATGTCTTAACAGGCTTGTATAATCGAGTTGAGATAGAGAAACGTCTACCGATGCTGCTTGCCAAGCGTCGTAAAACAGATAAGGCGGTGAGTGTGGTTTTCTTTGATGTGGATCACTTCAAAATATTCAATGATAAGTATGGGCACTTAATTGGTGATGAGGTGTTAAAAGACTTGTCTAAGTTGGTTGAGGGCATGCTGAATGAGAGTATGTTATTTGCTCGCTGGGGAGGCGAAGAGTTTTTAATTGTCCTGCCAAATACAGAACAACTCGAAGCCATCCATCTAGCGACAGAGCTGTGTAATGCGATTAGTCAGCATCCGTTTACCCAAAAGCACCTATCGCTAACCTGTAGTTTTGGCGTACTTGAACACACGGATGAAAAAACACCTGAAGCAGTTCTAGATGCTGTGGATGCACTGCTTTATCGGGCAAAAGAGCAGGGTAGAAACCAAGTTGTTTCAAAGGCGTTAACAGTGCCTTGTAAAGCGCCTTAATGGTGCGGATGAATAGGATGTATTATTCAAATAGCCAGGCCTGGTTGTTTCAAAATAACGAATAAATTAAAGCTGCTTTGTCTGTTTAGAAAACTGCTCTAACGAAATCTCAATATGACCTGATTTATTACGATTAGGCCCTTTTATAACCTCTTGTCCAGCCCATGCATGACCGTGCACGACTTCAAAGGTGGCGGGAACTTTTCCATCGACTCTAAGCGCTTCATATGCATTGAGCATGGCGGTAAATTTGCCCTTACCCATCAGGCCTGATTTTCGGTCTTGGTTGGCATTGGTTGCGCCAATTGCTTTAAGATCCTTTAACACGCCCATCGGTTTATCATAGGTCAGTGTAAACAGCTCCATGTCCATCACGGGTTGCCCAAAGCCTGCACGCATCAAGGCATCGCCCACATCGTGCATATCAATAAAGTGGTTTACATGCGCGTGTTCGGGATCGGCCGTTTGCCAAGCCTGTCTCAGCTCTTTTAAGGTATCAGGGCCAAATGAGGTAAACATAATCAGCCCTTCAGGGCGCAGTACGCGCCTAAACTCGGCAAAGACCGTGTCTAAATCATCACACCACTGCAACATCAGGTTACTGACAATTAAATCGACACTGTTGTCAGCAAAAGGCAGTTGGTTCACATCGGCATTAATCGGGGTAGCCCCCGCTTTGGTGGCAAAGTTTTTGGTGAGCTTGCACTGTTGTAAAAAACGGTTCAAAGGGGTGCCTAGTTTTGCACAACGCGGTACTTGTAAGCGTGTTTTAGATTGGCGTAACATGCTCTCTGACAGGTCTAGCGCAAAACAGTGTGCCTGTGGATAGCGCTGTATAATTTTTTCGGTGAGGAGTCCTGTGCCAGAGCCTGCATCCAAAATAACTTGCGTTTCGATGGTGGTTAAATCCAGGCGCTCATCGACTCTTTCGGCCACTACTTTTTGCAAAATGGCCGCCTCTTCATAGCTGGGTGCGGCATGGTCAAAATGCGCTTTAATGTGAGATCGACTAAAGTTTTGCATGGGGCTTGGGATCTACCTGATTTAAAAATGTCTGAATATGTTCCGCTGTCTCTTTTGGGTGCGAAAAGAAAGGGATGTGTGAACCACCTGCGAGAATATCAATTTGGGCATTGGGTTGTAGGTCTGCTAGGTTGAGTCTGATATCTTGTGGAATAAGTGGATCTCTTTCACCGAGTAGCCATAGGGTTGGCATTGCAAGGTGTTTGATTTGGTCACGATTGTCCATATCTTTAAGTAAGATTAAGCCTTGGTTCAAGGGGACGATAGAGGGTATTTTACGACTCGACATATGTTTGGTTAATGCTTTCATAAGGGCGCGACTGTCATCAGCCCCTTGTAGCTGTAATCGCCAAAATTTCTTAAGCACGCTAGAAATCTCTAGGCCAATGGCTTTAATAAAATCGTTAATGATTTTAGGGCTAACAGAGCGTGTCCAGCCATCATTTTGGGTAAAGCGTGGCGTACTTGCTAGGCAAATTAAACGAGTCACTCTCTCTGGATATTGCAGGGCAATCTGTTGTGCAAGTAATCCACCCAAAGACCAGCCTAGTAGGTGTGTTTTTTCAGGCATGGTTGCCACGAGCGCCTCAATCCAATCAGCTTCTAACGTCGGGCTATTAGGCAGCGCAGGGCTGTCACCAAATCCTGGCAAATCAATGAGCGTAAGCGTGTAGTCTTTAGAGAAGGCTTCTGTTGCCCAGGCTTCCCACACACGGCTCTCCGCACCCCAACCATGAATCAGGGTTAGGTTTGGGTTGGCTTGATTCTGTGCGTTAAATGAGGGGATGACAATGCGGTTTAATTTCATGCGCCTATTCTAGCGTTTTCTTCTCATCTTTGCACGAGAAGGCGGTGCGTTAGCCACATGATAAGCTGTTTTTATTCAAGTAGATAAGTGTCTGAAAAGTGGCTTATTTTTCTAAAACCCCATTTCAACATGAGGCTGTTTACGCTGCTTACTGATGCTTGGTTGGCATAAGATAACTTGCTCTGAAGAGGTTCCTAGTTTAATTAAGGTACGTTTAATGCGCTCCTGTCGTTGTCGTGCCAGCTTAAGAACTTGCTGCTTTGTGATGATTATCTTTGGGGTAAGCATCTCTGATTTTTGAGTGCTATTAGGTGTTAATGTTGTCTGAAGGGGTTGATTATCGGCTTGTTGAGTTCGCATTTTTTCAGCCTTTTTAAGCTGTTCTGCTTGTCTCGCCAGTGCCGCTTTCATCAGTGCAGGCTTATCCAATGCACTTGCTCCGACACAAAGTTTAATGTGAATGCCTTTTCGTTCGCTCAGTAGGTGATGAACTTTGCCTAGGTAAACATTCATCTCCTTGCTAAGTGCTTTTTGGCCTGGTGAA
>JAADDM010000242.1 GCA_013153955.1 Gammaproteobacteria bacterium
CGTCCTCGATTAGATGCCTTTTTGGATGAAGGTTCTTTTGCTGAAACGTCAGCCAATTTAACGCCTGTTGATGTGCTTAAATTCAAAGACATTAAAAAGTATAAAGACCGCATTACGGCTGCTCAAAAAGCAACCGGCGAAAAAGATGCTTTGATTACAGGTGTTGGAACAATTAAGGGGCAAGAAATTGTTGTCGCTGCCTTTGAGTTTAAGTTTATGGGCGGCTCAATGGGCTCTGTTGTTGGTGAGAAGTTTGTACGCGCCGTTAATGAAGCTATTGAACGTAGATGTCCTTTTATTTGTTTCTCAGCCAGTGGTGGGGCGCGTATGCAAGAAGCGCTTTTCTCATTGATGCAAATGGCTAAAACCAGTGCCGCACTTGGACGCCTTCGTGCACAAGGCTTGCCTTATATCTCCGTGCTCACAGATCCTACAATGGGCGGTGTTTCAGCCAGTTTTGCAATGTTAGGTGACTTGAATATTGGAGAGCCTAAAGCGTTAATCGGCTTTGCTGGTCCTCGCGTTATTGAGCAGACGGTAAGAGAGAAGTTGCCAGAAGGCTTTCAACGTAGTGAGTTTTTGTTAGAGCATGGCGCGATTGATCAAATTATTCACCGCCATGACTTGACCCAAGAGTTGTCTGATATTTGCAAAATGTTGTTGAATAAATCAGCATAATAACGGCTTAAGGGATGTGTCTGTGCTAAGTAGGGCAGGCTGAAATGATTTTATGACAACACCTAGCCGACAGTCATCCCTCTCAGAGTGGATTGACTGGTTATTGAAGTTACATGCTGAAGAGATTGATTTAGGATTAGACCGAATCAGTCAAGTGGCAAAGCAGATGGATTTAACACGGCCTGCGCCGATGGTTATCAGTGTTGCAGGCACAAACGGCAAAGGCTCTAGTGTTGCCATGCTGGTCGCAATATTAAAGGCGGCTGGCTACCAGGTAGGGGCTTACACCTCGCCACATATTCTTAAGTTTAATGAGCGAATTCAGCTGAATGGTTGTTCCGTTTCGGATCAAATCATTGTGGATGCATTTGTGGCGATTGAAGCCGCACGCGGACAGATTAAGCTCACCTACTTTGAGTTCTCAACCTTGGCAGGCCTGTTTATTTTTAAACACTCTGATTTAGAAGTTGCGGTACTTGAGGTGGGGTTAGGTGGACGATTAGATGCCGTTAACCTAGTGGATGCAGATGCTGCGCTCATTACTGCGATTGACATCGACCATATTGATTGGCTTGGTAGCGACCGCAGTGTTATTGCAACCGAGAAAGCGGGAATTATGCGTACAGGTGCAGTTGCCGTCTGTTCTGACCCTAATCCACCCAAAAGTTTATCGCGTTACGCAGACAAACTCGGAGTTGTTTTACAGCAGTTTAAAGTGGACTTTGATTTTGAGCTGCTTGAAAACAACCAGGCCTGGCTGTTTAAGAAATTAAAACATGCCGGTATTACCTTACCTGAAGGGCTTAAGGTCATAGACGCTCTGCCCATGCCTGCTTTAAAGGGGGATTTTCAGGTTCAGAATGCAGCGGGTGTTCTGGCGTTGTTAATGTCTGTTAAGGATGCGTTACCGATTAAACGGTCTGATATTAAGCGTGGCTTGATGTCTGTAAAGCACCCTGGTCGATTAGAGTCCATCTCAATCAATTCACAGGCCTGGTTGGTTGATGTGGCGCATAACCCTCAATCCGCAGAAGCTTTGGCAGATTATTTGGCGCAGTCTGATAGCCATGCTGCTAAGGGGACGAGTAATCGTACAGCACTGTTTTCAGTGTTAAATGATAAAGATGCACTTCCAATGGTTAAGCAAATTGCCCCTTTTATCTCCACATGGGTTGTGGCTGATTTGGCCATTCCTCGGTCAACCTCTAAGCAGGCATTGGTTCAGTTGCTGTTAGACAGTGGTGTGGCACAGCAACAGATTATCACCACGCCTACGATTGACTCGGCTGTAGAGTCTGTACTTGAGAATCAGGACGTGCATCATGTATTGGTTTGGGGGTCTTTTTTTACAGTGGCTCAGGCTTATGAGGCGCTTGAAAAACACCCTGCTAATAAAAGTACAGGCAGTAAGGCTTTGATAGATGGATGAGCTCAGTAAATTTCGTCTGACGGGTGCAGCCATTTGGCTTGGACTTTTAGTGATGATTGTGCCAAATTGGTATAACAATCCAGTACACTTTAAGCCTGAAGGGCATCAAATAGTTGAGACTTCGGCAGAGAGACCTTTGGTTGAGCATATCTATACCTTACCAACTTCTGAGCGAAGCAGCATATCTACCCCTACAGTACCTCGTAGCGTTGCGACGGCAAACCCGAAAATGGCAGTTGATGCTAAGGCTGTCGCTGTAAAAGAGACCATTTATACTGACAAGTCGAAGCCATTAAAGGCCACTCCAAAACAGTGGATTGTTCGAATCATTGCCTATAAAGATATTCGTAAAGCCAATGATTTGCTGGGCAAGCTTGAGACAGATTATGATGTCTACATTAAACGGTTTGAGGGGACAGGGACTTATTCTGTTAGAACCGGGCCTTATCGTTCAAAAGCACAAGCTGAGAAAGACAGCCAAAAATTAGATAGAAAGCTGCATACGCAATCAGAAGTGGTGCAGTTGAATTAAAATAGGGCTTAGGTCCTCTGAACTAAATTACAGTGCTTTAGTGGTAATGCTAGAGTGAAACCGAATATTCAATTTAAGTGATAGAGAGTGTAGAAACATGTGCGGAATTGTTGGAATTGTATCGACCAGTAGCCAGTCGGTAAGCCAAGAAATTTATGATGCCCTAACGATTTTGCAGCATCGTGGACAAGATGCAGCAGGAATTGTAACCAGCGAAGGTGGACGTTTCTATCAGCGTAAGGATAACGGTCTTGTTAAAGATGTTTTTCGTACGCGTCATATGCGTGATTTACACGGTAATATTGGAATTGGCCATGTGCGTTATCCAACGGCAGGGTCAGCCTCTAGTGCAGAAGCACAGCCTTTTTATGTGAACTCTCCTTACGGAATTGCCATGGGGCACAACGGTAACTTGACCAACGCAGAGTCCTTGGCCGAAGATATTTATCGTGAAGACCTTCG
>JAADDM010000203.1 GCA_013153955.1 Gammaproteobacteria bacterium
GATCCGTATTATTGAAAGCAGCAAGCTGCGGATCGTTCAGATCCACGCCATTTTCCTTGAAGAGCTTTAGCTGCTCCTTGGCTTTGGGATAGTTGTTCATAATCACATAAAACGGTAGCTGTCCGCCATCACTGAAGCCAGCAGAAACCGGCATACCACCTTTCAGGAACAACTCAACTACACGCAAATCTCCGTCCTTGGAGGCTTGTAGTAGGTTTCCTGATTTCCACTCCACACCTATGTTTTTGAGTTCCACACGAGGATCGTCACTCTTGCCATTCTTGATATCCAACAAGGTCTGTTGGAGCTGCGCGGCCCAAGGAGCACTGGCTGCTATTGCCCCGCCTTGATCAGCATGGCGAGCACTGGCAATAGCCCCTACACTAAAAGCTGCTGCACATACACCAGAGCAGAGGACAATGCTGGAATGTAGCTGGCGCTCCTTTGGAAACCCCAGCACCTTCATGATCAGCAGTGCGAGGAACACAAGCACTGCTAGGCCGGCCACATAACCAATGTAGGGAAAGTAGGGGCGCAAGAAGTCTAGGATAGGTATGAGGATAGCTGTGGATATAGTCATGATCGCATTGATAGGTGCGATATGGTCAGTAACCCATTTCCCGTGTTCTACGTATGCCTCTGTTTTCATTGGTATCTCGACATGAAGAGGTATTTGGATTGTAACGACAAAGTAATGCTGCATCAGTGGTGGCAGAAAAGTCAACTGTAACTTTTTATAGTTGACAAAAACCCTTCCCGAAATAGAAAAAGCACCAAAAGGTGCTTTTATTGTTTCGACGGGTTATCAATAAACTGCTTTGCTTTTTCAATTTCATAATTTAGGAAAATTTCGCTTTCTGGTGTGCTGAGCAATGCTTCCCATGCTTGATCTGGGGGAAGTGGTTCAGTTTGGTTGTCTTCCAATTCGTTATCCTTGCTCTTTGTCCAGATAGCGCTTGTAGGCCTTCTTCTCGGTTTCGTCCACAGTATTACCGAAGTTAGACTGATCATTGAGCACAGTCTCTTTGGCTGCCTGAAATTCGGAAAGGACCTCTTCACTGGATTTCCCCATGGCTTGACCGTATTTCATGGCCACCTCTTTGAAAGCACGCTGGGAAACAATCCATGCTGCCAACAACTCCTGTTGCTTTTCGTAGTTCTCTTTGAAACGCCCATCTTTGGCCGCAATTTCAGCGAAGGGCTTGGATAGCAGAGCCTTGTATTCATTAGCGCGCTTGCGCTCATATTCTTCACCCGCCTTAGCCAAACCAACGGCATGCTTAGCTCCTTGAAGCGCTTGTTGCTGGCGTTGGATCTCGCCACTTTGACGTTCGATAGCACGTCCTTGTTCGCCTATTTTCTCCAAGGCATGCAAGCCAGCAGTATAATTCAAGAAATCACTCATAATTAGACCTTTTTGTCAAGTGTTAATTGTACACTAGCGTACATTTTCAAAAAAATCAAATATTTAGACTTAATCTGAATCTTCTTCCTTGGCGACTGGCAGAAAATTCTTGGCTCTGATCTTCCTTTTCTCTTTCCAGATCGTATAGAAGGGCCAATAGCCAACCCATGTTCTGAAAAGAAAAATAAGCACGAAGGCCGCTGATCCCAAGCCACCTAGAAGGAAGCCGCATGCGGAAAAATCCACCCCCTTATTAGAAGTCAGCAGCGCTAGAGCCCCAAAGGCAGCAATCGATACTCCGCATGCAAACCAAGAAATACACAATGCCGTAATAACGACCTTGATCCACCAGGCAGCTTTATCCAGCAACCAATCAATCAATCGCTCTTCCCAATCGTCCATAAAGTTCTCCTACCTTTACCCATGAGGTAAGAAAACAAATTGCGCATGTCAATACTCTCCCAACGCACCTAGCGGCACCGCAAAATCGACTATTCTAGTTCAGACTATAGCATGGGTTGATGATCTATGGTCGACGCTATGAGGCTGTCCGCAGGGTGCTCAGGAAGGTGCGCCGTGAGGCTGGCCTGACCCAAGTACAACTTGCTGAAAAGCTCGGCAAGGGGCAGAGCTACGTGTCCAAGGTGGAGCGTGGTGAGCAGTACCTGGACGTGCTAGAGTTTGTAGAATGGTGTGAGGCATGCAGCACACCTTCTGACAAGGTAATCAAAAAAATTTGAGGGGGTGACATGGCATATTTAATTGCTTGGTTTGCTGGGGCTGTGATTGGTATTGGATATGTTTTTTCTCACAACCCGCCAATGTCTCTTTCTTGGTTATGGGCAGTAGTTCGGCTAATAGGCACTCTGTTCATACCTATTGTTGTAGAAAAAGTGGTGAGTCAGGAAAAAGAGAGGGTAGGAGTCAGTTGGTGGCAAAATGCGGCCATAATTATCTCTTTAGCCATTGCCACAATGATTTCGGTTTCTGGAGAGGGGCACTTGTTCTAAAGAAAGTATTAGGAAGCTTAAAGAGGAAGACGCTTAGAATCATTGCCACACCAATCCGAAAGGGCTCTGGGTTGGTTTTCATCAGTCCCGGGTGGACCTGATAGAGACATAGCGAGATGTAGGTAAGCCAAATTCCATTGCTAACCACGATAAACATCCACAAATCTTTTTTACTGAGATCAAGAAATTTCATGCTACCCCCGTTGACATTTAACAGATAACGCTCGTATCTGATTTGTCAAGAGGAAAAAGCACCCAATTGGGTGCTTTTTGTTTAATCGGGTTTCTTCTCTGGTGGAAGTCCGTTGTCTGGGTTATTGCTTAGATTTCGGTCCAAGTTTTGCTTTACAAGCTTCTCACCGATTCTGCTTGCTGCTTTGATAGCAGATCCACCATAGGCTCTATGGTTGTCTTGCTCTGACTTGCTGAATAGATCAGCAAACTCATTTTGAGCCGCTTCCTTATCAGGTGAGCTTGCTCCTACCTTATCAAAGACTTCGTTGTATGCTGCTCTATTGGTTTCAGCTTTCTTGAATGCGGACCAGTTATCTTTGAAGGTGGCATTTAGATCAACGTTTGGACGCATAGATTTGTTGCTGTTTCGCTTTGCTAAAGCATTAGCACCATTCTCTGCCTTAACCCCCTCATCTTCTCTGGCAACATCATTAGCACGG
>JAADDM010000133.1 GCA_013153955.1 Gammaproteobacteria bacterium
GAGAACGACGTGGGCCAGGTCTAGGTGAGCGTCTACGAGGGGAGGTTGCGGAGGTTTCACGTATTCATGGTACGGAAAAATCGTTTGAGTTTCTTATTTTTGTAAACAGAAAGCGCCCGCTTTGCGGCGAGCGCTTAAATCGGCGCGTCAAGTCCCAAGATCTTACCGGCCTGGGGGCTCGTCTTCGGTGTCTGAAGAATCCGTCGTGTCGGGCTCTTGGTCTTGGTTGCCGCTAGAGTTTTCGGCTTCGCTAGGGCTGGGTGGGCTGGAGTCGGATGAGTCCCACTCTGACTCGCTTGGGCTGGTGGCCCCTTCGTATTCTATGTCTTCTTGCAGGCTCCTGGATATTTGCCGACTTTGATTTGTTCGTTTGTTTAAGTACGAAAAGGTTTTATCTAAAGAAAAGACGAGTCCGGCGGTAAATCCAAACGATGCAACGTCTTCGGCGTTAGTCGCGTCTTCCAGCTCGGATGGGTCAAAGTACATATGGCCCGCGGCTGACAAGCCGATTGGTCCCAAATAGGCGACGCCGCCAAGTCCAAGGTCCAGCTTTCCGGCGCCTGTATCGTATAACAAGTCTGTAAACATCGAAAACGCGTCGTTTGGCGAGCTGTTGGCTACCGTAGAAAGACCGACTAGCCAACCCGTGGAGGTGGAGCCTCCCATTTCTTTACCGAACGCAAAAAAGCTAATGCCTGCGAGTGCACGGAAATTAGAGCCGCTGTTTATACCTTGATTCATCCCGTCAACACGTAGCCAAAATGACTGAGACTGAGCTTGATTATTTAATAAAAATAACAATATAACTATCACCGCAAATAGCATTCGCTTCAACATCTGACCGTTAAAACCCTGAGTTCTGCTAGTTGACAATCCCATCACGTCCTCCTCTAAAAGTTTTTCGCGTCTGCTTATCAGCCATAGCGGTTGCTTTCTCTATCGGTTATGGTACATCCAGCTCTACACCAACGCGCAAAGGCCCCCCTATATCAGACTTATCTTGTGTTGTAGACGCTACAATTCTGAAGCTATGGGTGGCGCCCCTTAATTTTGCAATGGTTTCCTCGTCCAGTTTAAATGCTACATATCCAGGTTCCTGAAGTCCCTTAGTTTTTGGGCTCACCTCAAAATACTGTTGGCTTGTAGCGAGCATAACGTTGTTTTGATCGTATAGCTCCAACCTAATTGGCTTTTTAGCTTGATTATTACCACCATTTTCTTTAGTGGTAATTGCCATTAAGTAGAACCCACCTCCGCGACTTTTGCTGTCTAACACGGCTATGGGGGTAAATAACAGATTGTCGAGTTGGGCTGCTTTTGTGGGTTTTGAGGGAATATATGCCTTGAATCCGCCAACATGGGGCGGGGCGTTAAATATGTACAAGAAAGACGGTGGCGAAGAGCTCTTGGTTCCAAGAGCTAAGAGGTTGTCATCGGGGCTAAAGGCCAGGCTAAGCACGGGATTGGATTTAAGATTGTCGGCAACGGGCCAGTATTTTTGTGTGGAAATGATTTTGGTAACGCCACTACTAGTGCCTACGGCCAGATATTCCCCATTGTGACTGAACGTCGCGGCGACTGTCCAACCGTCTATGGGCGAGTTCGCTATTTCTTCCCACGAAGAGGTATCGAGAATCTGCACTCGTTTACCCTTTCCTCCCAAAGCCAGGTATCGCCCGTCGGGACTAAATGCTAACGCCCCAATCCAGTCGCCAAAGTGTAGCTGTTTTATTGGCAGCCAATTTGAAGTGCTAAATATAATAACGCTTCCGTCCTTGCAGGCTACCGCTAATTTTTTCCCGTCGGGGCTGTAGGCTAAGGCGTAGATGGGGTTGCCCGTTCCTATGGTTGAGGCCTCTAACCAGGAGATCGTTGAGAAAACCTTAACCATGCCGCTCTGGCCGCCACTGGCCAAGTAATAACCATTGGGGCTAAAAGCAACTGGCCAAATCCAGCCGCTAAAACGTATCTGCTTTATTTCGTTCCAGTTATCGGTCGAGAAAATGCGGACCGTGCCGTCGGCTAGACCAGCGGCCAAAACGTCACCTTCGGGGCTATACGAAACACTATTTGCGTAGTCGTTTAATTTTAATTTGTGAATTTCTCGCCAGTCATTTGTGTCGTAAATAATAATGGAGTTGTTGTTGGTGCTTGCGGCCAGCTGCTTTCCGTGGGGGTCAAATGCTACTGAATAAACCTTTTGATCTGTGGGGATTTGCTTTGCCAAATTAAAGCCTCGATTGTACTCGGCCTCTATTTTTTTCAGAGATTTTTTGATTGCCACAGCGTATTGCTGCAAGTCGAGTTTTCCCCTAAGGAATAGATCTTGGCATGCCAGTGCGTCACCGCTTTCGCAGGATAGGCGAAGAATCTTTTCTTTTGCCTCGGCGATGTGCTTAGCCCAGGATTTGTTTTTGGCGGCGTTTAAATATGTTTGGCACCCCTCGATGCTGGTGCAATTTTTCCAGTAGGCGTTATCTATTTGGGCTTGGACCTCCGAAGCGTGTTTTCCGTTTGGATATTGCCTTAAATAAGCATTGAGCAGTTGCAGATCGCCCGATTCGACGGCCTTTTTGTAAAACTCGCTTTCTGGGTATGCGAGTGAGGTGTTGAAGAAAATGTTGGCAATTTCCACACTGCCAATGTTGGTGCCGAGCTTCAAGCTGTGTCGTTTCTTGACCAATTTTTTGGCTTCTTGGGGAGAGAGCTCAATGGCTGCGTAAGCGCTTTCTAGCGCAGATAGTATAGACGTACTGTGGTAAATTTCATTTTTTATGCCTATGCCGCTATCGTCTCCAAAGGACGCGTTATATAGCTCTATTTCCGTTATGCCTAGATGATTATCTTTATCCCAGTGGCGGTAGGTTTGAACAAGATAAAAAGCGTCTTTTTCCCCGATATAGAGAGCCAGAGGATAAAAGTCAATTTTTTCCTCGGCGGTGGTTGATATGGTGGCGGCAATTGGCTTATATGGAATGTATACGTCATATTTGAATAATGGGCTTAGGGGGACGGCGGCTCTAAATATTTCAATTCCGCCGTTTCCAGCCGCCAGATAGCGGTTGTCCGGACTAAATTT
>JAADDM010000236.1 GCA_013153955.1 Gammaproteobacteria bacterium
AGCATGTGATTCTCACGCCAGAAGGCTATCCATTTGCCGCTTTTATCTACCTACCCAACAAGGACTTTAACCAGACTCTGCAAACGGTCGTGAAGTACTGGCAACAGACCCCTGATAAAATTCGCAAAATTGCTCAAGATTCAGTCACGCCCACTGTGCCTGCTCAAGCTTTTAACCTACAGCCGATTGAATTTAAGGGAAAACTCCTGGAACAGGTTTCTCGTTCACTGGATGACCTAAGCGGCGGACTTACTGGCTCAACTAAGTTTCCACAAGCTCCTTTATTAAAAGGCTTATTAAGCATTCCAGAACTGACTCCTGCAATCGAACAATGGCTGCTGCTCACTCTTGACCAAATGCAAGATCAGCATTTATTCGACCATATTCATGGCGGTTTTTACCGCTATACTGTTGACCCAGAATGGCAAATCCCCCATTTTGAAAAAATGGCTTATACCCAAGCACTATTGGCTGATATTTATCTGCAAGCTGGGCAACGTTACCACCGCCAAGACTACCTAGACACCGCAAAGTCTACCCTTGAGTACCTGAAAATCCATCTATTTAATGCCAAAGTGGGTCTATACCAAAGCAGTCAATCTGCGATTGACAAGCACGGCGAGGAGGGGGGATATTATCTTTGGCATCGTGACCGTCTACAAAAAACCCTTTCAAAGGCAGCCTTTGCGGAAGTTAACCAAGCTTGGTCTCTCGGAGCACCCATGCCTCATGACTTGGGCTGGCACCCCTCTAAAACCGAATTTCATTGGCCAGCCATTAAAGCCGCACTCACCACCCCGGTAGAGCGTATTCCTGTTGATACCAAAAGTATCCTTGGCTGGAATGGTTTAATCCTCTCTGCACTGAGCCGTGCCTATTCGGTATTGAACGATTCACACTATTTAGAACGCGCCAATCAACTGGCCAAGCGCCTCAATACACTGCTACAAAACTCACATCCCCCTCGTGCACTTTCGGACAACGGTGACTTTATGGGAGAGGCCAATTTACAAGATTATGCCTTTATCTACCAAGGCCTTAAAGACTGGCAGCAACTCAGTCTCCAACCGCCCGATAAAACGGCACTTACAGATTCAATTTCGACCCTAGAGATGACCATTTTAGATAAGTTTTACACCTCGAGCGGCTGGCGCTATCACCCTACCCCCTTACTGCCTGGGCAACAGGGCGAATGGGTCATTGAAGACAATGCGATTCCTAGCCCAACGGCCATCGTGAGTTGTTTGGCCCCTAAAAGTATGCTCTATGCAGGCCAAGATTTAATGCGACTACCAATTAACTACCCAAGCTATCTATCGCCCATCAATCATTGTGTTAAGCCGTGACAGATTAGCCAAAGTCATTTTTGCAGCCTAATAATGCCGTAAAATACCGCGCATTGCGTTAAGTTAAGTCATTTCACTGTCTTGAACGCTGCATTATGCGCTTGTGCGCAATGACTTTCATTCCCCCCCTTTTATACACTGGATACTTTATGGGATTTTTAATTATTGGCTTTATTCTGCTGTTTATTTTGACCAGCTTACCCAGCCTTTGGACCAAGCACATTCTCAATAAACACCGTACACCCCACCCTGATATTCCAGGCACAGGCTTACAGTTTGCAGAACATTTAGTCAATAAGCTCAACTTGTCGGGGGTCAGAGTTGAAGAGACGGATCAAGGAGATCATTATGATCCGATTGAGAAGGTCGTGCGTATCTCAACGGCCAATGCCCACTCTAACTCGCTCACTGCGATGACCACCGTTGCCCACGAGATAGGACATGCCCTACAAGATAAAGAGGACTACCCTGAACTGAAACAACGAACAGCATTGATTGAGCGCGCCGCAGTGATGCAAAAATTTGGTGGATTTGCCTTGATGATTACGCCAATTTTGATTCCGCTTACCCACTCTCCGATTATCGGTGTGATGACGTTTACCGCCGGGTTTATTGCCATGGGCGTGCCCGTTATTATTCACTTGAGCACACTGCCCGTTGAATTCGATGCCAGCTTCAAACGCGCCTTACCGCTATTAGAAGCTGGAGAATATCTCAATCCTAAAGACCAAAAAGTCGCTAAGAAAATTCTCTTCGCCTGTGCAATGACCTACGTAGCAGCCTCTCTTTCTAGCCTATTTAATCTGTGGAAGTGGCTAAAAGCCCTTAAACGCTAGCGATAAAAAAGGCGTTGATGCCTTCTGGAATCAACGCCTCATACTGCAACTTATTGCTCGCTTAGCAAGCAGTTTCAATATTGTCTATTCACACTAAGCGGTTTCAACGATGCCGTCCGTCTCAAGTTGCAGTGTGACATGATGCACTTTATGTACCTCAAGTAGGTACTGCTTAATCTCACTGAGTGTTTCATCATTGATATGCTCCAATGCGGTTTTTGCGTGCAAGGTCATCATCACTTGATCCTCACTAATCGCCCAGAGATGAATATGGTGAACGGCAGTGAGGAATGAAAATTGTTGCTCCAAATCTTCTCTAATCGCTTTAATCTCATAGCCTGCTGGCACCCCTTCCAACAGCAGATGGCCTGACTCCTTGGTTAAGCGATACGCGCCCACGCCAATAATGGTGGCCATCAACAGCGACAGCAGTGGATCAACCAGTACCCAACCTGTATAGAAGATAATAATTGCGCCTAAAATAACCGCCACAGAGCCTAACGTATCGCCTAAGAAATGCAGCGTCGCGCCCCGCATATTCATGTTGCTTTGGTCTCCAGAGTGCAGCAACCAGAAGACAAATAGGTTATTCATCAAGCCGATGACTGCAATCACAAACATCTCTTTGCCCATGACCTCTTGAGGGTTAAAGATCCGATGCACCGCCATGAAGACAATACCCCCTACAATCAGTAACAGCGTAAAGCCATTCACAAATGCGGTTAAAATTTGAGTACGTTGAAAGCCAAACGTCATGCGGTCCGTAGCCGGTTTTTGGCTCATGTAAAAGCCCCACCAAGCGATACCTAATGCGACCGCATCAGTCATCATATGCACCCCATCAGCCACCAACGCAATGGAGTTGACCCACAGGCCGCCAAT
>JAADDM010000205.1 GCA_013153955.1 Gammaproteobacteria bacterium
GGTCATTTGGTTGAAAGCTTGGTCGAGAAACGCCTTCCCCCGATGTTCTGAATAAATTCTAGAAGCGTTATTAAAAAGTAGTGCACAAATATGTTTGCCATCGCATAGATAACACGTGATTGTCTTGCTGGTGAGAAGGATATTTAGACAAGGACATTTTCATTATACATGGCAGTTCTCGTCAAATACAACATACCTGGTACGCAAAACGATTATTTGAAACGATACTGAAAGATGTCGCCCCCACACGGACGTATACCGTTACACCTCTATGGGTGGGGGTGCTTTGAAACAAACACGACGTAGTCCACCCAGATAAATGACGGCTAGAGAACAAATCTCAGACCAAGAGTTCCTCAGACACCGAGGGATCGGGCGGTTAATGGGGTAGTCTTTGTTGAATTTAAAGCGCTCTGCATGTTCACTGCCACACCCTCCACAGGCTAGCCGCGCCCAACAGCGTATGGCCCCAATGTGTTAGTGCCAGCAAACAAGAAGTTTTACATCTGGCTTAGTCATTTCAATCTCATTGCGTGGTTTTCTTATGCGTTTGTTTACGCACGTGTTCTGACCTGCGCCACTTCTGGAGCACCGAGTAATGCTTCATTTTGCTCAGCGTAGAAAAGCGCAGAGCATCTGGCGAGTTGTATTCTTCCGATAAAATGTCTGCTTTGCTTCGTCAGGCAAACGACAAGTCAACACCGCGGTTCTGTGAGATCATAACGCCGAAATATATCAGTCGGCGTATTGCTGAAGTTAATTTTAATGAAACGTTCTGACGGCTACTTCTTTGTCAGTTTAGTGACGATGGCCAGTCGTTTACAATGGAAAACACAGCAAATTAATCAGTTTATATGCAGATGACCGATTGTGAGTACGGGTTTAACTAAGTCAGTAAAGTTGTAAACACTGTTTGTATTCAACGACGGTGAGCAGTCCCGACCTGGGCACTTCTCCCAAGTAACCATTTATTGAAACGAAGCAAAAATAGTACAGCAGCTGTTATACTTCAGAAATCATTCTCCAGGCCAGATATCAACTTAGAAGCTGCTTCGTGAAGACGGCCTAATTCTACAAGTGTAACTCCGTCCGTACAGACTCGCTTCTGGTAATCACGTGTCGCTGGGAAAGCATCCGGTTAGCCATCCTGTGACGTTGTCGTGGAAATGAGGTCATTCTAGAGGCTGCTACGCTCTGCGTATGGCGTCAGCGAGGAGTGTTCCGCATCGACCGTTCAGACTCAGTTTACTTCGTATCGTCGACAGCGAGAGTCCGACCGACTGACAGACGGGATCCAGAAATGTTCGAGTAACAGCTCGCAGCAGAATCCCGATCAAACGGAGCCAGATGAAGAGCAGTTTGGCCGTCGGTTGAGCAAACCAGGTCAGGAAGAGGTTATTAACGCCGAGTACAACGCCCCAAACTAATGACGAAACGAAGCCCAGCAATACGGAAATGACGTAAAATAAGCCAGCCTGAAACAAATGGATGATCTCTATATTAAAGACGAGGTGTGGAAAGGTGTCCTTAAAAACGGGACACGTTATGATCACATAAGAACTGAAACCCAATCAACGTGACCCTGGGGGAAACTAGACCAAAATCACACGAACTTTAAAAATATCGATAAATTAACTTTCTTATCAGATGCACGTACAAAGAGAGCCCTTACTATTTCCAGGTCGGTTAATTTGACCTTCTTTTAAATCGAACTAACTCCGTACGTCCGTCCCTTCAGGATAGTTGAATTAATTAATCCCGAGTCACTTAGTTTGAAGTAAATCTTCCGCTATCTCGAATTTGGATTTAACAAGCTTTTGTGTGCGAAGCGTTCCCCATGTTGCCTTACCTTGGTGTACGTAAACAAGTTTAAAAAGCCAACGTTTACGACTTTATCTCCAACAGTCCGACCGAGTTCGTTGTCAGCGTATGACACAGGTGTGGAAAATATCTCACCGAAGTCATCCTAATCAAAACAACACAACCAACGTGCCTTATCCAATTGATTTATGTTGTAATTAATATCATTAGCACCGAAATGGCAAATATTGAGGATATTGTCTGACGATACAAGTATATCGTATCGTGTTATTTATTACCTTGACATGGCTTCCAAACGTCTACGCTGATTCACTTCTATTCGGGATGTCCTCGTTTTCGGGAGAATGAAAGTAGCTGTCAGTTTTCTTTGCTTGTACAGCGGCTGGTATTCTTTATGAAGTTAGAAACATCACGCTGAATAACCAGGCCAGTTCTGCCATGTCTCTTCTTGTCCCAGTTATTCATTAAAAGATATTTTGGTTCTTAAGTCATTCATAAACCGTGTTTTAAAAGTAAGGTCTTATCATATCTCACCTGAAATTATCATTTGTCTGGTCTGGATCATCGACGATGATTAAAGTACGAAAGTTGTCATCCATCAGTATGCTGGCGGCTACTATGGTAACTGCTACACTCAACTAGTATCTTGGTTATTATATTTGTTCTTACCATTCCAAGAAAAGATTCCTTGTCATCCTGAACAAGACATTTCCTAGGCTTTATCGCTTCTTGCTGTTTGATCACGTTTTCTTTCTGTTGGCCACGTTTGATTCACTCCACTGAACGGCAGTGTTTCTATTTTCCATGACTCAAGTGACTCGGAGTTAATATTCCTCTGACCTTGTCCAGCAGTGGAACCAGGACGTCCGCATGTGTGTGTGTGTGTTGTTGGTGGTGTTGGTGTTGTTTTTATTGAGGACTCTGGACGTCTTTCTGTGTCTAGCTTAGTTATTAGTTCGTGCCTCGTTAAAGAGCCTTAAACATGTTTGAGCTAATCCTCGTGGTTTAAAAGTGCTGGGTGAGATGTTTTCTATGTTTCATTTGGTCTCGACAAAGCTTAGTAATAGCCGTGTTATGTTCTATTATCATGACACAGACATGTGAACTGTGCACTCTTTACAGCGACCGAATTACTTCTATAAACGCCCGCTCTGCTGTGACATAACCAAACATCCACGGGTCGTGCAGTTTCTGGTTTATCGATAGGTCTGGGGGTATGTCGGATAAT
>JAADDM010000140.1 GCA_013153955.1 Gammaproteobacteria bacterium
CTCCAAAAGTGTGTTGAATAGGCATGTAAAGTTAACAGTTGAAAAGATAATTGAAATACACGAAACAATACTTAAGATATATGGTGGTGAGAAGCGATAAAGCACATATAATAAGTCAAAGCTTCTCCAACAGCTCCTTCTTCTTCTGAGCGTATTCCTCCTCAGTTAGTATCCCAGACTCATAGAGCTCTTTAAGTTTCTTTAGCTTCTCAACGATTTCATCCTCCTGTGCTGCTTCTATTACATTCTGAGATTTACTTCTGCTTAATTCTGCAAGCTTTTCGTAGATTACTTGGGCCCATTCCCGTGTTTTGTCCCGAATTGCTCCCTTAATTAAAAACCTTGGAGCTTGCTTAATTCCGTTTTCATCGGTATATGGGATTACCAATAGCTGCAGATCTCCAAACTTAGTTATTAATCCCCCACCAAAACCGTCGACACCAAATAAGCCTGGCCATGCAAAACCACCCCCGGTAACTATAGCTTTGCCAGAATCTTTTTCAGCGAAGTGAACTTGGCTGACATCTATTGCAGAAAATGGAATAACAATCTTCCATCTTTGTGACTTTCGAAGTGCTTGCTTTTCAAACTCAATCCGATCATTAAACAACTTAATAGTACCCATAATTCCTGTCTTAGATTCACCAGAAGTAAATATCCCTGGAGATTTTAGAGGATACTTTAAGTGACCCCCGAAATATCTTGCAGTGTTTTGTTTGAGTGGTTTTTCATTATCTACTTCGTTATTTTCAGAGCTTTCAGTGTCTCTAAGCATGCACATCTTTTAAAGTCTAAGCAAATTTTAAATTTGCGATGGAGGCTCTACGAGAACTGTATATTGCTATTAAACTTGTAGATGATGTAACCAAACCGCTTAAACAATTAAACAAATCTGTCGATAAATTCAAAAATACCGTTAAATCCGCTACAAAGCCAGTTGAGGAGTTAAGGGACAAATATCTCAATATGTCTGCAGCTTTCGATCAGAGCCTATCAAGCTCCAAATACTTTTTTACACAAATGGACCTAGCAACAAAAGAAGCAATAATAAGAGCCAAGCAGTTGCCAAAGCCGATTCAGGATATAGCTATCGCTTTTGAGAGAGTTAAAACTAAAGTTAGTGAGTTTGCAGATGTTGTAAGATCAAAATTCTCTGGAATCACCAAATTCATAGAGAACTATAGGCTGGCCATAGCAGGGTTAGGAGCTGCTTTGACAGGCGTTGGCCTAGGGGGACTAAAAATCTTCGGGGAATCAGCCAAGGATTTTGAGCGAGCAATCTTAGAAATGAAAGCAAGGACGCACATGACGACAAAAGAGTTTGAGGAGATGGTAAACACACTAAAACAACTCGCAAAAGTAAACTCAGACTCATTTCAAACAATATCACAAGTTTTGACAATAGTTAATGAGAGATTTGGAGAGTTAGGCACTAAAACAAAGATAGTCGCTCAAGCAATCTTAGATTTTGCCAAAATTACAGGATCGGATGCTGTGAGTGCTGCTAATTCGCTTAGCGTCGTTATGAAAGCATACAATATTCCTGCAACTAAGATATACGAAGTCACAGACATTCTAATTTCAGCACAGCAAAGATTTGGTGTTAGTGCTGCCAGACTTGCAGAATTATTGTATAACAACGGTGCTGCGATGCGTAAGCTTGGTTTAACATTCAACGAGACCGTAGCAATCCTTGCAGCGATGGAGTCTAAGGGCGTAAATATATCAAGGGCCTTGTTAGGTTTAAGAAGTGCCATTGACAAGATTGGAGGAACTGATAACTTCAGGAAAGTTCTTAGAGAGCTTGCAAGCATTCAAGACAAAAGTGAGAGAACGAGAAGAGCCTTAGAGATTTTTGGATCATACGCTGGTCCAGGTATTGCTGCAATACTAGACAATGGCATAAATGGTTTGAATAAGTACCTCCTCAAGCTTGATGAAGTAAGAGGAACAACGTTGAAAGCTAGTGCAACTATCGATCAGAGTTTAAGTGAACAACTGGGAATCCTAAGGAATAACTTGAATCTACTAAAAGTAGAGTTAGGCACGGCCTTGTTACCCGTATTAAAGAGTGTTGTTAAGATCGTGAAGCGATTTGTTGACGCTATTCAGACATTACCTGCACCAGTTAAGGGTGTTCTTGCTACTCTAACGGCATTAATAACTATCATGTCCGCAGTAGTTGGACCAATATTAGTGCAAATAGCAGCTATTTCTTGGTTAGGTTCAAGTTTATCTCAGATTATCGAAGTGTTATCTGCAGTCAGATTTGCCATGATCGGATTTGCCAGCTCAGTTTGGACGACATTAGCGCCACTGTTGCCTCTGATAGCAATCATTGGAGCAGCAGTCGGGGCCATTCTCATCTTACAGGATGTCCTCGTTAAGGGTTGGGAGAAGAGCTATCTCGGCAAATTTGTTAATTGGCTACTCAAAAAACTTCCATTTCTCAAGCCAATAGCTGAAGCTGTTGAAAACGCAATAAACTGGCTAAGACAGGGTTTTGATTGGCTTGCTAAATCCATTGGTGAGACGATACATTGGATCCAACAAGCCATCGATTGGATGGGACCGCTGAAGTATCTACTACTTGGTCCAGTTGGACCAATTGTATACTTGATTTCACACATTGATAAGCTGGAGTCAGCGACATCCTCAGCGCTCTCAGCGATAAAATCAGCCTGGGATGCAACGATTGGTTTCATCATAGCCAAGATCAATGAATTCATAGCAAAAGTTAAGCAGGTATGGGATTTCATTGCCAAAAGTCCAATTGGTAAGATAGCAGAATTCGCATTTAGCTTAACACCGATTGGAGCAGGAATTAACTTTGCGAAAACTATTACTCATGTCGTTAAACCTGGAATGACTCACGAATTAACGAGAATGACGTCAACTCCCATCCCTATTACTGTAACCCACCCAACAGCTCAGCCCATCAGTACATACCATATCAGGCACGAGCATAAAACGATTAACGTTCCGAAGATTGAAATTAGAGTAGAAGGTGTCAGAGATACAGAAAAAGTAGCTGAATTGGTCATCAGG
>JAADDM010000126.1 GCA_013153955.1 Gammaproteobacteria bacterium
CTATAGCCGGTAAGACTATGAGAGTTATAAGAGGATGGAGAATGGAAAGAGATTGGAAAAGAGCATTTAAGGAGAGTCTAAAAGAGAACGATGAGGCTCTGAGAATCTTAGCTAAAATGTGACTATTTTAACTTTTTTAACTCTTTCACCAATACGTTAATGTTGCAGTCTTGCTCTTCTTCGTTCCACAGCATGCATTTTTCTTTGTGGCATGGAGGAATTCCAGGTATAAACGGACAAAACTTCTTTTCTTTCTTACCCCCGAACATGCTCCTCTTTTAAAGTCTAAGCAAATTTTAAATTTGCGATGGAAGCTCTAAGGGCGCTGTACGTCGTAATTGAGCTAAGGGATAAGTTATCCTCCCAGCTTAGCGAGATCAACAAAGTCGTAGACCAAACTAAATCCAAACTCTCAAGCCTCACAGAATTCGTGGAAAAACATAAGGCAGCCATCGCAGGGTTGGGAGCTGTTTTATCAGCTGTGGGATATGGGGGATTCAGAATATTCGGTGGCTCCGCTAAGGATTTTGAGCGAGCTATCCTAGATATGCAAGCCAAGACAGCAATGACCAATAAACAACTTAAAGAGATGACTGAAACCGTCAAAGATCTAGCAAGAGTTAATTCAGATTCGTTCAAAACGATCACAGATGTCGTAACAATACTAACTGAAAGATACGGTTACCTTGGCAAAGAAACGAAGACAGCTGCTCAAGCTGTCCTCGATTTTGCTAAAATTACAGGATCGGATGCTGTGAGTGCTGCTAATGCCCTAAGTGTTGTTATGAGGGCTTTTAATATTCCCGCAACGAAGATGTATCAGGTCACTGATACGCTAATTGCAGCTCAGCAGAGGTTTGGAGTCCAATCGGCTGAATTGATTGAATTGTTAAAAAACAACGCAGCCCCGCTTAAAATGCTAAATCTGTCTTTCAGTGAGGCTGTTGGTTTACTCGCGGCACTAGAGTCCAATGGTGTTAATGTTGCAAGAGTTCTGATGGGCCTTAGATCCGCAGCAGCCAAGGGCATTGACATTAGAAGGGCTTTAAGGGTGCTGGCGGAGATAAGAGATGCAACAGAAAGAACTCGCCGAGCCACAGAAATATTTGGGTCATATGCTGGCCCGGGATTGGCGAGAGTGCTAGAAGGAGGAACTCAAGCACTTGACAAATTCATGCTCAAAATTGAAGATGTTGAAGGAACGACTAAAAGAGCTTCTGCGACGATTGACAGAAGTTTATCTGAACAAATTGGAATTCTAAAAAACAATTTGACAATACTAGCGGTGGAGATTGGCGGAAGCCTTCTGCCAGTTATGAAGGGCATGGTTAAGGTCATCAAATCGATAGCTGATAGCTTCGAGTCATTGCCAGCTCCAATTAAGGGTGCTATTGGAGTTATGGCAGGATTTACTACAATTGCAGCTTCTGTAGTCGGGCCATTAATGTTGCAGGCTGCTGCTTTTGCTTATTTCATAAAAACTATTCGGGGATTTGGAGGCTTGCAAGGTCTTTTTATGACACTTTCGGGATCCATAACAGAATTTGCAGCTTCAGCCTTCTCAGCTCTCGCTCCATTACTCCCGATAATCCTCGCAATTTCAGCAGCAATATTGGTTTTGCAACATGCATGGATCCACAACTGGTTTGGGATCAGAGATGCTACAGCAAAAGCCATCGAAGGCATAAAATCAGCATTCTCAGTAATTAGCAGTGCAATCAAGACATTCATCTCCGGTTTCATCGAACCAATTAAAATACTGTTTGCTCCGCTCCTCGAAACCCTCGGACTTTTCAACAAAGAAGCAAAGAAATCATCGCTCCTCGTGCAGGTTGTCGATGCAATAACTGGAGCTTTCAAGTGGCTTTACTCAGTCCTTAAGCCACACATCCCCCTCATCAAGCAAATAATCAAAATTGTTGGTACGCTAGCAGCTGTATTATTTTTGGCAATAAACCCGATAGGTCAAGCAATCTTGGCAATTACCGGTCTAGCATGGGTCTTCAATAAACTCAGGAGTGTTGCAGGTCCCGTAATAAACCGGCTAAGACAGGGCTTTGATTGGCTTGCTAAATCCATTAAGGGTGCGATATACTGGTCCCAGCAGGCCATTGATAAGATGGGACCGCTGAAGTATCTACTACTTGGTCCAGTTGGAGGAATTGTGTATCTGATTACTCACTTTAACAAATTGAGGCAAAGCATAACTTCAGTTCCAGATGCGATAGGTAGATTCCTTGGTAAACTTGGTCCACTTAAGTATATTCTCCTAGGTCCAGTGGGATCCATCATATTGCTGGTAAGGAACCTAAGCAGACTAAAATCCGCTACCTCTTCAGCATTGATGGCCATCAAATCATTATGGGACAGGACAATCGGCCTGATAATCAAGAAAATCGACGAGTTTATAACAAAAATCAAGCAAGCTTGGAAATTTATTGCCAAAAGTCCAATTGGAAAGCTTGGTAGCTTTATGTTCAATCCTGTAGGAGCGATAATGCAGGCTGTGAAGATTATCCAGCCAAAGATCAAACCAGTAATCGAGAAACCGGAGATGGATAAACGATTTTACGAAGAAGGATCGGTCGTCCTCAAGGTTAAAACTCCTAAAATCAAGCCTGAAATCGAGAGGCCAGAGCTAACATGGCTTGAAGAGTTGTATACGGGAGTTCAGGATATCCTTAGATCAGTAAAACTATCAAAGCTATCAGAATTAATTGCAAAAGTCAGGTTTCTCGTGGACAGAGTACCACTCCCAGAAATTTCACCCTTGTTCGTTCCGGTGAAATTCCTCCTTGACGAGCTGCCTAAGATACCTAATCTTGCTGTTAAATACGTTCCAGACATCATCAAGCCTGAAATCCCAGCTGATTTGACAAAAATAGTTCCAACACCTTCACAGCTCGTCAGTTCAACATCTCATCCAGCAGCCATTAATACATACCACATCAAGCACGAGCATAAAACGATTAACGTTCCGAAGATTGAAATTAGAGTAGAAGGTGTCAGAGATACAGAAAAAGTAGCTGAATTGGTCATCAGG
>JAADDM010000033.1 GCA_013153955.1 Gammaproteobacteria bacterium
TTGACTCGCATCATATTGCCTATACGGATGAGTTAACAGGGATATATGGTCGTCGAGCGTTGATGGAATCTTTTCTGGGGCTGGGTCAAAAGTACAGCATGGCGATGGTCGATATTGATCACTTTAAAAACTTTAATGACAAATATGGTCATGATGTAGGGGATGATGTGCTGCGAACGGTAGCAGAAATTCTCAATACGGTTGGGATTGGCGGTAAAGTTTACCGTTATGGTGGTGAGGAGTTTACCCTTGTTTTTCCCGGTAAAGGGACCTCTGAAGTGATGGCTGAGCTAGAACGTTTGCGAAGTGCGGTTGCTTTTGAAGTCTTTGAGTTTGATTTGAAGGATCAGCCTGAGCAAACGCACGTGACCATCAGTATCGGTGTGGCCGAAAACAGTGCGGATTTCAAAACCCCTGAAGCGGTTTTGAAATTTGCGGATGAAGGGCTTTATAAGGCGAAAAAAGCCGGCCGTAATAAAGTCGTCGAGAGTCTTAAAAATGTCAAAGCGCCGAAAGCCAAGAAAGCGGTTAAAACGGCCTCGGCAACAAAATCAAATACACATTCTAAATCTAAAAAATAGTGGGTCGTCATTTGGACATCCCCGCTGAAAAGTGAAGAGAGAAAAATCATGTCAAACATCAGCACTTTGCCCATCGTCAATGAACACAGTGACATAGAAATTTCTTTTGAGATGACTCTTGTTGATGGCACGCTTGTAGAAAAAACGGAGCCGGGTGAAACAATTCGATTTACGCTGGGGGACGGTACTTTTATCAGTCGCGTAGAGGAGATGCTGATTGGCTTGGAGTTAGGTACAACAGCCAAATTAACCCTTGGGGCCGAGCGTGCTTACGGCGTGTCTGACCCGAATAATTTTCAAACGATGAAATGCAGTGACTTTCCTGCGGATATGCCTTTAGAGGTTGGACATGTGATTGGCTTTAACACACCAACAGGAGAGGAGATCCCCGGAACGGTGCATGAAGTGTTAACCGATGAAGCGGCAGGCGATCAAGTTGTGATTGATTTTAACCACCCTTTAGCAGATGCGACCATTATGTTTACCGCAACCATCGAAGCAATTCATAGTTAAGCTGAACGGGGGTTAACCTTATTCTTAAAGTGATCATAAAGTCGCCCTTAACGACAAGGGTTTTAGCTCCCTCGCATAAAAAATTACGCGTTAGGCGGTGTTTCGTCATTGGCCGTTGTTGAGGTTTGATGAAATGCGCGCATATGACCTTCACTACAAAATGTATCTTGGCCATCGTAGTAGGCTTCTGATTGTGGCAGGTGAACCCCACACTCAGCACAGCGTACCATGTCTTCCGTTAAAGGAGTTGTCTCAGAGTGGTCTTGTTCAGCAGCTGAATTTTGAGCCTCTCTTATCTCAATGATTCGGTTTAAGACAAACCGTACAATGAAAAAAACGAGTACGACTAGCAGTAGAAATATAATGGCTCTCATAGGACCTTCTTGTAATGGGGAAGTTGGGATTGTGGGGCGTGCTTATTTAACACTGTTTGCGCCTTAATATCGACCGTATGGGAGATAAGCCTGGAACGAGACGGGCTAAAAGCGGTGACTCGCATAGAATGTTAATGCAATCATTGTCTAAAAATCATACAATAAAAGCAATTTTTATCTTTTAAAAATCCTACTAATTGTCTCAGTGAACCGTCAAAGGCGGCACTGAAGACAATTTCTATCAAGTTGCTTGTTAATAGCTTTGATGGTTAGGAGATGTTGGAGACATTTCGTTACATGAATTTACATGAATATCAATCTAAAGCCCTGTTTGCAGAATATGGCATTGGTGTCCCTAAAGGTCAATTAATCACAGCGTTAAGTGAATTAGATGCGGCCTTAGATACAGTGGACAGCAGTGGTTGGGTGGTTAAAGCACAGATACATGCAGGCGCGCGTGGTAAGGCCGGTGGCGTTCAGTTGGTTAAAACACGTGAGGAGGCGCATAGTGTTGCCAAATCTTTGCTGGGCAGTTCGTTAGCAACCATTCAAACCGCCGGCAAAGCTTTACCAATCAACAGTCTGTTAATTGAAGAGACGTTAGCCATCGAAGAGGAACTTTATTTAAGCTTAGTTGTGGATCGTGTCACACGTACCCATACGTTTGTCATTTCAGCGGCGGGTGGCATGGACATTGAAGCGGTGGCAGAAACCTCCCCTGAAAAAATCCTCTCCATTCACATCGACCCTACGGTAGGTGTTATGCCGTATCAGTGTCGTGAAGTAGGCTTTGCACTGGGCTTGAAGGGGGATGCCTTTAAACAGATTGGTACGCTGATGAAGCAGTTTTATCAATTAGCGTTGGACAAAGATGTTTCTCAGGTTGAAATTAACCCATTGATTCGTACGGCAGACAATCAACTGATTGCGTTAGATGCTAAAGTGAATATCGATTCAAATGCACTTTACAGACAGCCAGGCCTGGTTAAATTACGCGATTTCTCACAAGAAGATACGCGTGAAGCAAAAGCCTCAGAACATGAGTTGAACTATATCGCTTTAGAGGGCGACATTGGCTGTATGGTTAACGGTGCAGGCTTAGCAATGGCGACGATGGATTTGATTAAGCTAAATGGCGGCGAGCCAGCAAACTTTTTAGACGTGGGTGGGGGAGCAACCCCTGAACGCGTCTCTGAAGCGTTTAAATTGATTCTATCCTCCTCTGAAGTGAAGTCGATTTTGGTGAATATATTTGGCGGGATTGTTCGGTGCGATCTTATCGCGGAAGGCATTATTAAAGCCGTGAAAGAGGTCGGATTAACCATTCCAGTTGTGGTGCGTTTGGAAGGCACCAATGTTGAACTGGGTCGTGAAATTTTGGCCAACAGTGATTTAAGCATTATTACCGCAGACGGATTAGCTGATGCAGCTTATCAAGTGGTTAAAGCGGCAGGAAAAGCATAATGAGTATTTTAATTAACAATGATACAAAAGTAATTTGCCAAGGTTTTACAGGTAAGCAGGGCACGTTTCACTCTGAGCAAGCGATTGCTTACGGCACCCAAATGGTTGG
>JAADDM010000060.1 GCA_013153955.1 Gammaproteobacteria bacterium
TTGCAGACAACATAAACGCCAACGGCCAGGTTGTTTCCGCCGACAGATATGCTCAGTCCGAATACCTCGCCCTTGCTGCTTACAATATCGCGGTAGGGCCTAGCGCCGATGAGGTAGACGCAGTGTTTGTAAACATCGATTTCCCTATAATCAAAGGGCGGCGTAGCCACTACTTTTCGGTTGGTGTAGCTAGGCTTATTTATGACGAATCTATCGAAAATTCGAACTCCAGCTTCTCTACCTACTGCCGCCCAACTTCAAAAACGCATTTAAAACAAGGACTATTAGCTGTATTGTCAGACGCAGAGGGGCGCAGAGTCTGCGTTAATGATTTATCTCACAAGGCCACTCCCCTGCTACCAATCGATCTAGCAAAACTTGGCAGGATGGTAGGTATTGCAACCCGTATTCTTGCCATGAATCTTGTAGATTCGGGCATGTATCCAGAGGTAGAGCGGAGTGTCGTAGAAGAGCTAACTGAGCTTGAAGCGAGCACGGTTACCGTAGTGTATGATATTCGCGATCAGATTCACTTCCTTAAATTGCAGATGCCCGTTCCCGCGTTTGCTATAGCCGGCATTGAAAAGTACCACTCACAATACAAGGCTGCCTTGAGCAAAAATAGGGCTCTGCACATCAGCACCGATCTTGCATCACGCCTCCCACCACTAGAGCCCATTTTTTAGTCGCCATCCTTGCCGGCCGGTTTTAAAAACCAAGAGCGACATTGATTTTGGAAGATCACTGCATTAGTATATAATAGGGCTTCTTACGCCTGGATAATCACAGTCAACCGATACTGGCCTAGTTTTGTCCTTTTTTGCGAGTAAGGGCTTTGCTCAAAAACTGCTGGTCTTTTCTACGCTTCGCCTAACCCATATCCAGTCTGCTTCCAATAGCACGTCCTGACTAGAAAAATGGCGGCACTCAATCACTGCGTCACACTTGTGCGAAATCTCTTGCTCTTCAAGATTTTTTGTGATATAACGCATGACAAGATGATGAGACAGATGCGCACTGCAATGTCAGTAGTCTTGGGCGTATTTTTACTATCATTTGCTATCGCACAAAACACCTCTACAGTCTATGACTGTTTTGTAAATCAAGGCAGTCAGCGAATGAGGTTTATCTTTCTAGTTGACATTTCTGGTTCCATGGAAGGGAAGGTCAAAGGTTCCGCCAACGTATTCCCGGAGCTTAAACGCATACTCACCCACGAGTATGCCGATTCTATCCCCCCAGGGTCAGAAGTATGGGTTGTTCCCTTTGGTGAGGGTATTATTAAGGAGCGGGAACGCAAGTTCAGCTTCCCGGAAGAGCGGAAAAGATATGAATCCTATGTGTACTCTCTCCAAGCGGATGAAAACTGGACGTATATTTATCTTTCTTTGATACAGGTCTTGCAAGAGTTAAAAGCCACCTCTGCAGGAGCAAATACAACTCCGACCGCAATCTATCTTTTTACTGACGGCATAGATAATGAGTTCATAAACAACGAACAAAAACGTTTTAAACGCTTTTCGCAGCTTACCCAGCTCATTCGATCTTTCGATGAGTGCGAGTTACCCATACTCTATTTAATTTCTCTTAATGACAAAGTGCCGCCGCCAGACAACCCATATCCGGGCCGGATTGTTGTTGTCCGCGCGCTGGACGAAGATGGAAAAGCGGTTGTTCCATACACCAGAACAGCACTTTTTAAACCACCTGTCTTGAATTTGGGCAACTTGTGGGACAGCCGCTCGGCAAGCAGGGCAATCAGCGCTCGCCTAGATATTGGCGACTCTCCTGCACTCGTGCAATTAAGCATAATAGAAGACGGGCAGCTTTCGGCCCAAGGGGCGTTTCTTTCCGTTGAGCCGAGCGAAATCAAAATTTCACCAGGCAACCTTCAGCAATTTAACTTAAAGTTTTCTCTTAAAAATGCCGAAGCATTAAAACAAGGCAAATACACAGCCGAGCTATTTTTACAGCCCGTTCGAGTATCATCGGATTACGTTACTGCAAGGCCAAACTCAATAAAGCTCAATTTTGAATACTTAGAACCCTCGACAATAAGAATTTCCCCTACGGACGACTACTTGTTAGGGAAAAGCGCCAAGGAGGTTGTTTTCGACGAACATAACCGGCAAGCGACGTTATCATACAACATCAAGATACAAGGTCACCAAACAAAAACTTACAAGTTTGAAGCTTATATAAAGCAAGTTCCCCCATCACTAAACGTTCAGGTTAATGGTCACTCAACCGATAGGGCATATATTGAGATCCCTCCGGGGAAAAGCTCAAGAATCGACATAGCGTTTGCGTTGCGCGATAGTTACTCGGCCGAAACCAGCACACCAAAACTAATTATTCGTGGAATTGAACCGAGCGACTTATCTACAGAATACCCATTGCCCAGGTTGCGCATTCTACCTCCGCCAGTATCAATAAGCGACGTTCTGCTTCCATTGTTATTCGTATTGGTACCGTTGGCTGCAGTCTTGTTGTTTTTGATGTTTAGAAATAAGAGTATAGCGCGCGAAAACTGCGGCGAGATTGAAATATGTATAGGTGGAACATCTAACTGCAACACCTTTGACTTGGGAACATACGGTGAACTAAAGCACGGTATATCACTAGGAGACTTTCAAGTTGAACTTGGTGATATTTTTATTCAGGCCGAGCAACCTACCCCATGCAGCCTCATTGTTTCCAACGTCCCTGAACATTTACGCATCATAGGTGCAGGAACGGAAGTTTTGGATGGTGACGCGCTTTATTACGGAGAACGGTACTCTGTAGTTGAACTTGGCCAACCTAGCGAGCCCTTATACTCCTTTGCAGTCTATGAACCCAAAGCCCCAGCGGTGAATGATAATCTGAATACAGAGCAGGAGTCTACAACAGATACAATAGAGGAGGATCTGAACTATGGCTAGCGTACTGGTAATTGGATTGGGTGGAACCGGCGTAGCTGCGGTTAAAGAGCTTAAGCGTATGAAGGACACCTTGCCCGAGGAAGAGCGCAACCGACTATTTCTTCTAGCTATAG
>JAADDM010000285.1 GCA_013153955.1 Gammaproteobacteria bacterium
ATGCCTTGTGCAACATAGTTTTTCCAGCGTGTTCGTCCTTTTTGAATAAGGTACTCGGATTGATCGAGCACTTCAATGGTGCGCTGGTAGCTTGAAAACTGTGGGCTAAAGTCGGGGTGTAAGTTGATAAGCACATCATTACAGGGGTGTGGGATGTTATCGCCATAGAGTTGAATCGGAGCGCGGGTCTGTTTCTTAACGCTGTGAGGGATGAAGCTGTGAGGCTGTGCATTCCAAAGTGTTAAATCGTATCTTAACGCATTCTGCTCGGATTCAAATCGAATATCGCAGAGTCGCTTCTCTTGCCAAATTTTTTTAAGTAATTTGCTAAGAAATACCTCTCTAGATTGTGGGTCGGTGCTGTTTAATACATAAAACAGCACGTCTTTCTGGGAGGCGTTTTCCGATGTCTCTTGTGCGGAGGTCATTATTCTTTAAGCCTGTGTCTGCTTAATGAGGTATTCGACAAGGGCGGGTACAGGGCGGCCTGTCGCGCCTTTTTTACTGCCGCTGACCCAAGCTGTTCCCGCGATATCTAGGTGCGCCCAGTCGATGTCTCTGGTAAAACGTGCTAAAAACTGAGCGGCGGTAATTGACCCCCCTGCACGTCCACCAATATTGGCCATGTCTGCAAAGTTAGATTTAAGCTGTTCGTCCCACTCTTCACCGAGTGGCAGCTGCCAAAAACGATCATAAGTGGTCTGTCCAGCCTCGATTAGCTCGTTGACAAGGGCTTGGTTGTTCCCCATGATGGCTGAGACGTGGTGACCGAGTGCAATAATGCAGGCACCGGTTAAGGTCGCCATGTCGATAATTTTAGCCGGCTGATAGGTTTGCTGTGTATAGGTTAGCGCATCGCATAGAATTAAACGACCTTCGGCATCGGTATTCAGGATTTCGATGGTTTGACCTGACAGCGAGGTAACAACATCGCCTGGCTTAACGGCATCCCCTGAAGGCATGTTTTCAGTGGCGGGAATCACGCCGACCACATTTAAGTTGGGTTTAAGTTCGCCTAATGCTTTAAATACGCCTAAGACAGTTGCAGCTCCGCCCATGTCATATTTCATCTCATCCATCGCAGCGCCGGGCTTGAGTGAAATTCCACCAGTGTCGAAAGTGACGCCTTTACCGACCAACGCAATGGGGGCTTGGTCAGGATTGTCAGCGCCTTTATAAGAGAGGCAGATCATTTTAGGCGGAGTTGCCCCACCTTGTGCAACAGACATAAAAGAGCCCATGCCCATTTCGATCATCTCTGCTCGGTCTAGAATATTGACCTCATAGCCGTAGGTGTTTCCAAGCTCAATCGCGGTCTCTGCTAGATAAGAGGGGGTACAAAAGTTACTTGGCATGTTTGCTAAATCTTGCGTAAGCGCCATGCCTAAAGCGGTAGCCTGCCCTTGGTTAGCTGCATCACCCTGTGCTTCACATGGGTAGATGATGGTTTCAAGCTTAGGGGCTTTGGCGGTATGTTCGCCACGACTGGCATGGTCATAGTCATACAGGTTACGCTGAGATATTTGTGAGCTTTGATAGACCGCCCAAGCTAAGGTTTGATTGGCTGGGGGAGTTAAAACCACAGCATTGACCGCTTGTTCAGCACCTGATTGATCAAGGGCATCAGCCATTGACTGAAGGCTGGTTAAGTAATCCTTAACGGTTAGGGTTTCTGTGTCGCCCAAGCCAACCAATAATACGCGTGGAATATCAGTGCCTGCTGGCTGAATAAGTAGGAGGGTTTGCCCGACTTTACCAGAAAAATCACCGGATGATTTTAATTGTTGCGTTAGGGTGTTTAAGCTAGAGAATTGCGGCAGGTCAGAGAGGTTTGCACTAACTTCACCTTGGCTATTAACGGGGAGAACCAATGTATCAAAATCACCGAATGATGGGTTAAATGTAAATTTTATTTGTTTCATGAAGAGGCCTCTCTGCTGTACAACCCTAAGGTAAGACTGGTTAGGGTTATTCCTCTTCAAAGTAGGAAAAATATCTCGCTACGAGGAAGAGGTTAAGTTTGTATAATGAACGATTAACGAACATATTGATGACGAGTTTAAATACTATGTTGGCTATTTTAACGTGAGTGGAGTGCCTTTTTTGCGAATTCTTGATAAATACCTTTTGAAAGAGTTATTGAAAACTTTTTTAGCGGTATTAACCGTGTTGCTGCTGATTACATTTGGCTCTGAAGCAACAAAATTGTTGGCATTAGCCGTTGAGGGAAAAATCCCTTCAGGCATTGTACTTCAGGTTCTTCTGCTCAAAATTCCGCCCGCTTTAGAGATTATTCTGCCGTTGGTTGCCCTGCTCAGTGTGATGCTATCCGTAGGGCGACTTTATCAAGATCAAGAGATGGTTGTGCTGTCTAGCAGTGGTATTTCACCTCGTTACTTTCAAAAAATAACGCTGTTATTTCTGCTACCGATTGCATTGTTAACGGCTTGGATTAGTTTGGTGGTGACCCCGTGGAGTTTTCAAACTGAACGTTTATTGGTGCAAGCGGCACAGAGTGCAACGCCTGTGTCGGGGTTAACCGCTGGGCGGTTTAATGTGTTGGCGAATAATTCAGGGGTATTTTACACGCAATCAATTAGTACGAATGGCGTGCTTTCTAATGTATGGATTCAAAGAAAGTCAGAAGAAGGCGATGTTATTTTAGTTGCGCCAAAAGGTCGTTTTAAATTTATTGACGAGCAGTTGGTACTTATTTTAGAGGATGGAACAAGTTATAGAGGGTTGCACCTTTCAACTAAAAAGAGCACTTCTGAGCCTAGCAAGGGACTGGTTCAACAGTTTAAACGCTTAGAGATGGTGATTCCTGAGATGACAGCTACCCCCAGTCGTCCAACTAAGTATGAAGTGTTGACGACAGTGTTGTGGAACTCGGATTCGAATAGCGCACAGTCGTTATTGCAGTGGCGAATGGTCACGCCTTTGGGGGTGCTGGTACTTGGCTTGATTGGCCTCAAAATGAGTCGTTCAGGGCCTCGGCAGGGGCGTTTTGCAAAGCTCTTTTTTGCACTGGTTATCTATATTATCTATAACCAACTGTTGGTGGTTGGACGGGATGGTATCTCTGATGGCAGTTGGTCAAGCACGATTGGGTTATGGCCGATTCCATTACTCTTCTTACTCTTTGCTCTCTGGGAGTTTAAGGGGCTTGAATATTATCGAACTCGTTTATTCAAAGCACAACATTCGTTAACCGATAAGCCAGAGGAAAGTGTCTAGAATGAATAGAATTGAACGTTATTTAGCCTCGGTTGTGATTAGTCATACTGCTTTAGTGATGGTAGTTTTGCTGGTGATTTTTGGTTTTTTTGAGTTTATGAATCAGGTTGCTAAATTAACCGACTCATACACGCTCTCACAGGGGGCGTTATACACGCTGTTAAAGTTTCCTGTTTATAGTTATGAACTGTTTCCCATTGTACTGTTAATTGGGACTTTAATGGGGCTGGGTAGTTTGGCAAACCAGTCTGAGTTGACGGTGCTAAGGGTGACAGGGTGGTCGATTAAACGTATTTTATGGGCGGTTTTAAAAGCGGCTTTTATTATGTGGTTGGTGGTAGCGATGATTGGAGAGTGGGTCGCCCCTGCGAGTGAAGCTTATGCAAAAAAAATGCGTGCTGAAGCACTGCATCAAGGTTTTTCGATTGGCTCAAGTAATGGGTTGTGGGTCAAAGAGTCGGGCCGTTATATTCATGTTGAGCGCGTTATCTCAAGTACTTCTCTTAAAAACATCACCTTCTATCAAGTGGGTGGTTCTGCATTGACTCAGTTATCACAAGTGGACAGCGCACAGTTTAAAGATGGGCATTGGCAGTTTAAAAATGCAATACAACAAACGCTTGGGTTTACACCGAATACGCTTGAGAATGCAAAGATGGCAAGTGGGGGAGCAAGTAGCAATGATGCGGAGCAAGCGATTCCAGCCCATTTAAACCTCTCTGTTGAGCGTTTAGACCGCCTTGAGAGTAGCTTTCCCTTAACCCCTGCTGAGTTGAATAATCTAGATATAGAGACTCGCTATTTGAGTGTGGTAGACCTTTATCACTATATTCAGTTTTTAGAGCAGAATGGCTTGGAATCAGGTGCGCATGAGTTAGAGTTTTGGCGAAAAGTCAGCATGCCTTTGATGGTTGTTGCTTTAATTTCGATTGTATTTCCGCTTATTTTTGGCTCAATTAGGCAGGTTAGCATGGGGCAGCGTATCTTTATCGGGGTACTGATTGGCATGGGGTTTTATCTGCTGAATCAGATGATTGGTAATTTAACGGTGGTTTATCATTTGCCCGTTTTATTGGGGGCATTTCTGCCCTCATTACTCTTGTTATCTGGTGCGCTCTTTTGGCTAAAGCGAGTACGCTAATCAGCACGCACCGCTGCTAAGTAAGCAGCGCATAAAATATGGATGTATTTCTGTGAGTGACTCTTTTGTAAAAGGGCTTATTCTGCAACCAGTTGTGTCATTTTATACACGCCTTTTTTGCCACCAAGTTGCTTGGCTAAAAAAGGTAAGCTCTCTTCCATCGCTTTCCACAATGTCCAAGGCGGATTGATGAAAATCATGCCGCTAGAGGTCATGCCTCGCCCTGACGTGTCGGTTTCTAAGCCCAGCTCAAATACTTGAATGTTACGTATGCCTGTTGCTTTAATATCCGCCAGCATTCGATCAATGGTATGGCGATTAACAACGGGATACCATACTGCGTAAGTGCCCGTTGCAAAGCGTTTATGGCAGGCCTTTAGAACTTCCACCACGCGGTCATAATCACTCTTAATCTCATAAGGTGGGTCTATTAAGACCAAGCCTCTTCGCTCTTTAGGCGGCATGGCGGCAATGGCGGTTTGAAAGCCATCTTTACTGAACATCTTAATGCGTCTATCGCCTTTAAAGTTTTTAATGAGCGTTTGACTCTCTCTAGGGTGCAACTCACAGAGTGTTATACGATCTTGTTCACGACAAAGGTATGAACCAATCCATGGAGAGCCGGGATAAAGGCTGAGCTGTGAAGGGTCACCTTCCAATGCATTACAGCTTTTAATCACTTCTCGATAGGCGTGTAGTGGATCGGGTAGGGAGCGAGCCTGCCACAGCGGTTCAATGCCATTTTTGTATTCACAGTTCTTTTGAGATTCTTCAGCCGCTAAGGTATATAGCCCTGGGCCTGAGTGGGTGTCCATATAAAAATAGGGGGCGGGCTTTTGGTTTAGATAGTGCAACGTATGCGTTAAGCTTGCGTGTTTAAGAACATCTGCAAAGTTACCGGCATGGTAGGAGTGTAAATAGCTGAGCATCGTAAAGCCTTGTTAAAATTTTATGAGAGATTAGGTTTGAAAAGGGTTAAAAAAAGGGAGTCGGTGCGTAAATAAGCATGTTGTGGAGTGTCACATGCTTGATATTACGCATTTTTTTTAAGGAATTTTTTAGCAGTTGTTGCACTTACTAGTTGAATCGATGGGGCAAAAAAGCCCTAATCAAGCCTTAATTAAGACTTCTAACTCAGCTACTTTCTGTTCCACGAGTGCAGTGTTACCACGAGATTCAATGTTTAGACGTAGTAGCGGCTCGGTATTAGAGGCGCGAATATTCATGCGCCATTGGCCAAAATCTAAGCTTAGGCCATCGGTTTCATCAACTTCTGGTGATTGATCTGCAAAATGGGCGCGTATGTTTTGAATGATTCGAGCACTGTTGTCAACGGTGTAGTTAATCTCGCCACTGCAAGGAAACGCCTGTGCACGTTCGGTAATCAGCTCGGAGAGTGTTTTCCCCGTTTTGCTGATGAGTTGTGCAATAAGTAGCCAAGGTATCATGCCGCTATCACAATAGAAAAAATCTCTAAAATAATGATGAGCAGACATCTCTCCCCCATAAACCGCATCCTCTTTACGCATTCGCTCTTTAATAAAGGCGTGTCCTGTTTTAGATTGAATGGGTACGCCTCCGGCAGCTTTAACCTGTTCGATCGTATTCCACGTTAAACGCGGGTCATGGACGATTTTTTCACCCGGGTTATCTGCTAATAACGTCTCGGCAAGGAGTCCGACTAAGTAGTAGCCTTCAATGAATTGGCCTTTTTCATCAAACAGGAAGCAGCGGTCAAAATCGCCATCCCAAGCGACCCCGAAGTCCGCTTGTTGCTGAATCACGGCTTCGGTTGTGGCGGCTCGATTAGCGATCACCATCGGGTTAGGCACGCCATTTGGAAAGTCTCCATCAGGCTCGTGATGCACGGTGGTTACCTCAAAAGGTAGGTGCTTGGCCAGCTCCGTAAAGGTAGGGCCTGCTGCACCATTACCAGCATTAACGACAATCTTGAGCGGTTTAAGTTGTGCGCGATCAACATAGGTTAATAAGTGCTCAATGTAAGCCTGTTTTGAGGGGGCGTGCTCCACCGAACCAGCGGTCTGTGCTGGTGCGTTATAGCGGTTTTCTTGAATGCGTTTTTCAATCTCTCTAAGGCCCGAATCGCCACTGATGGGCACAGATCCCTTGGCGACTAGCTTCATGCCGTTATAGCCTTTAGGATTATGGCTAGCCGTAATCATAATCCCACCATCTGCTTGGTAGTGGGGGGTAGCAAAGTAGACCTCTTCCGTACCACACAGGCCGAGGTTGATAATATTCACGCCTGATTCAACCAGACCTGCGGTGAGCCCTTTAACAATTTCAGGGCTTTCTAAGCGAATATCATAGCCAATCACCACTTTTTGGGGAGAGAGTTCAGCGGCAAACGCACGCCCAATTTGATAGGCCAGTGTTTCATTAAGTTCTTCGGGCACGCGACCGCGTATGTCATAGGCTTTAAAGCACTGTGTGTTGGTTTGCTCTGTTGAGTGTTGGGTGTTGGCTGTCTGTGTCATTGTTAGGGTCTTTTTTATAAACGTTTTTAGTAAGGGCTGTTAAAGTTCTGTCGTTTTTTGATAGAGCGGGTTGCCCACTCGTAAGCGATAGGGGCTTCTGTGTATGGTTTGGTATGCCGCTGAGTCTGCCGTTATCGTCCCACCCCAAAATAGGTAAAGCCATTGTGCTCAATCCACTGTTTATCATATAGATTACGACCGTCTAATAATATAGGCGTGGCCATATTTTCTTTTAACGCCACTAGGTTAGGTGACCAAAAAGGCTTCCATTCCGTAACTACGCAGAGCGCATCGGCTTGCTGTGTCGCTTCGTACATATCGGCACAAATTTCAACCTGTGCCTGTTGGGTTAAAGAGAGCGTCTCTTTCATCCAAATCATAAAGTTTACATCGAGCATGGGGTCAAAAATCTTTAGCTGACAGCCTTGATTGACAAAGGCCTTTATAAGCGCAAGGCTGGGTGCGCCTTCAATCGAGTTAGAGTTGGGCTTGTAGCTCACCCCCCAAATCGCGATAGTTTTGTGCTCTATTTGGCAGTCAAAGTGTTGCCAAAGCTTTCTGAATAGCAGCTCTTTCTGTTGTTCGTTGATGGTGATGACCGACTCAAGCAAGCTTTCGCGAGCGCCAGTTGCGTTAATCAGGGCTTGAATACGATTTAAATCTTCACCAAAATGGGTGCCACCAAAGCCGATACCAGCATATAAAAAGGACGAGCCAATGCGCTTGTCAGCCCCAAGCCCTAAGCGTACCTCTTCAATGTCTGCACCTAAATGCTCCGCAGCAATGGCGAGTTCATTCATAAGGGAAATTCGAGTAGCTAACATTGCATTAGTTGCATATTTTGTAAGCTCTGCTGAGGCCTCTGACATCTCGATAATGACATCTTGATTGCGGTTAAAGGGCGCAAATAGGCGTTTAAAGTTACGAGTGTTTTGGGGGTTGCTACTGCCGATGATGATTCTATCGGGGCGCGTAAAGGCTTGAATCGCCTGACCCTCTGAAGCGAAGTCTGGGTTAACTAGGCAGTCTGTTTTAGCGATGTCTGAAAGCTGTTTGATCGTTCCCATGGTAAAGCTAGAGCGAATCACTAAGCACATGTCTTTATTCGTTGAATGGGCAAGCTTTGCGCAAATGATTTTGGCTTCTTGGCACTGATTGGCATTGAGAGAGAGAATTTGAAAATCGGCTTCTACATCAAACTGACTTTCGATACTTAACCGCGCGGCATCGATTTGTGCATCTAATAATTTAACCAGACCTGGTTCAATGGTTTCATTGTCGCGGTGGCCAATTAACACAACTTGATTGCCTGATTCAGCCAAACACCCTGCACAGACTAAGGCACTAATACTGCTGCCAAATACATTAATTTTCATCGGATACTCCAGTGCTATGGGCAAGTACGGCTTTTAAAATACCTGCCGTCGAGCTGTCTAAATGGTCGGTTGAGCCTGACTTTATGTCCTGCATAATTTCGCTCGCTAATTTTTTACCTAGCTCAACCCCCCATTGATCAAAGGGGTTGATATTCCAAATAACCGACTGTACAAAGACCTTGTGTTCATATAAGGCGATGAGCATACCGAGATGATGGGCATCTAGGGTTTCTAGCAACAGGGTGCTGGAAACTTGATCACCGGGATAGTGCTTGTTCAGGTCATCAGAAGCCTGTCCTATCATCAGCGCCCGGCTTTGTGCAAGGCAGTTTGCCACATTTAACTGGTGGTGAAAGGTGGCTCTTTTAGACGTTGAAACCCCTTGGGAAAATAGAATGAAGTCAGACATAACCCGCTCTGTGCCTTGGTGCAGGAGTTGGTAAAAAGCGTGCTGTGCATTTGGCCCCACTTCGCCCCATAAAATAGGGTTGGTCCTATAGGTTACCTTTGTGCCATCACGACGGGTGCTTTTGCCGTTGCTCTCCATCTCGAGCTGTTCTAAATAACTGGCAAAGTATTTTAAGCGAGAGTCATAAGGCAGAATCGCCTGTGCTGCCAGCTCTAAAAAATTGGTATTCCATATGCCAATCAGTCCCATCAAAACAGGAATGTTTTTAGAGAAAGGCGTCTCTTTAAAATGCTGGTCCATTGCTTGTGCCCCTGCCAACATGGATTTATACCCCGCCATGCCTTGGGCTAAGGCGATACTCAGGCCAATGGCCGACCAGAGTGAAAAACGACCGCCAACCCAGTCCCAAAATAGAAGCTGATAGTCAGGTAAAATTCCCCATTCGGCCATTTTGGCGGCGTTGGTTGAGATCCCAATAAAGTGTCTTAGGGTCGCCGATTCGCTTTTTGCATATTGTTGAATCCACGCTTTTGCCGTGTCGGCAAGCGAAAGAGTATCGATGGTGGCAAATGATTTAGAGGCAATAATGAAAAGAGTCGTTTCGGGGTTAAGCTTGTTCAGCAGTTTTTGAAGCTGCTGGGCATCCAGTGTTGACACAAAGTGAATGCCGGGTGCTTGTGGATGGCGATCTTTATCAAGCGCATGGGTCACCATTAGAGGCCCTAAATCGCTGCCACCTACGCCAATGTTCACCACTTCTGTAATGGGTTTTCCCGAGTAGCCTCTGAGTTGTTTTTGATGAACTTGGGACACGATATTTGCCATGCGATCCCACTGCTTAGAGACATCAGGGCTGGGGTTGTTGACATCGCGTAACCGGGTATGACCTGCAGCACGAGACTCGGTATGGTTAATCGCTTCGCCCGCAAAGAGTTTTTGAATCCATTCCGATAAGTCACGCTCTTCGGCAAGTTTAATTAATCCATCTAGAGCTTGAGAGTCTATTTTTTGCTTGGAATAATCAAAAAGTAGGCCTTCTATGGCGGTGCTAAAGGCCTCAAAGCGATTGGGTTCTGCTTTAAAAAGGTCTGCCAAGTGCTGCGTTTTTAATTGGTTAGCATGGGCTTTTAAGGGGGGGTAAGCGGCAGTGTAAATCATCTATTTAATCGTTTTTAACCATTGGGTAAATTCAGTCCCTAGTTCGGGGTGTGCCATTGCAAACTGAACGGTTGCTTTCACAAATCCGAGTTTATCTCCACAGTCATAGCTTGTGCCGGCAAGGCAATAAGCGTGTACGCCCTGTGTTTCAATTAAGCTGGCAATGGCATCCGTGAGTTGTATCTCATTGCCTGCCCCTTTAGGGGTCTCTTTTAACAGAGCAAGAATCTGATTACTTAATATATAACGCCCCGTGATCGAGAGGTTAGAAGGTGCATCAGCCTGACTGGGCTTTTCAACCACGCCAGCCATCGGCGTGGATTCGGTTGGGTTTAAGGGCTTGCCTAAGCAGTCAGCAATGCCATATTTATCGACTTCTGATTCAGGGACAGGCTCAACCATGATTTGGCTTTTCTGTGAGTTTTCAAAGGCTAAAACCATACGTTTTAGGTCATCAGACCCTGTGTTTAAAATAACGTCGGGCAGTAATACAGCAAAATCTTCTTCACCAATGACGGGGGCGGCGCACAAAACTGCATGACCTAATCCCAGTGCTTCTGGCTGTCTCACCGCAATGATATTCACGTGATCAGGAATAATCGCCGCCAACTTCTCTAAGAGCGCCTCTTTCTGCTTAGCCATTAGTGAGGCTTTAAGTTCAAAGTTAAGATCAAAATGATTTTCGATTGCCTGTTTTGATGAGTGGGTGACCAATATGATGTCCGTAAATCCTGCGCTTACCGCCTCTTGCACGACATATTGAATTAAAGGTTGATCCACCAGAGTAATCATCTCTTTTGGAATCGCTTTGGTTGCGGGTAAAAAACGCGTTCCTAATCCTGCGACGGGGATAACAATCTTTTTCATGAAATATGCCTTAATAGTGTTTAACAGCGAGAATGCTCAAAGTTTTGTTATTTTAATGGAATGGCATGACGATAGGGAGGTAAAATTACGAGTAAAGCGTTTTTGTTTATCGTTAAAGTCCTTTTAAATCCTTTACAAATAGGGCGCAGAGAGAATAAAGACTGAAAATCGTAATTATTTTGAATATTTTTAATCAAAGGGGTTGCAGGCTTAGAAATATTCCCTATAATACGCCACATCAAACGAGATGTTTGATTCTACCACTCCCGATTAGTTCAGCTGGTAGAACACCGGACTGTTAATCCGTATGTCGCTGGTTCGAATCCAGCATCGGGAGCCATATTCTAAAGCCTGTCTTTTCAATCACTTACGTGATTTGGAGGCGGGCTTTTTTATTGCCTAAAATTAAGTGATGTAGCCAAATTTGTAGCTAGCCCGCTCTGGGCTTGGTTTACGTACTGTTTTAGGTGTTGATGACTAAAGTGGGCATACCGCTTAACCATCTTATAGTCAGACCACCCACCCAGCTCCTGAAGAACCTCTATTGGCGTACCTCTTTGAACATGCCATGTTGCCCACGTGTGGCGTAAGTCATGCCATCTAAAGTTCTCAAGCTCTGCTCTTTTACAAGCCTTTTTAAACGCTTGAGTATTCGCCCTACGTACGCCTTTTCCTTTATAAGTAAACACTCGGTCAGAATGTTTACCTTTTTGCTTACGCAGTATCTCTATGGCTTTATCTGAGAGTGGAACGACAAACGCCTTTTCACTTTTCAAAATGTCATCGCCTTCAATAAAAACAGCGCCTTGAGATAAATCAACCTGATCCCAACGGAGTAGGGTGACGTTTGACTCTCTTAGGCCTGTTTCTAAAGAGAAGATAACCATATCAGCCGTATGAGGGGGTAAGGCCATAATCAGCTTTTGAGCTTCTAAGGCCGTAATCCAGCGAACACGCTTTTTAGGTTCTTTCAAGAGTTTGATGTATGGAGGTTCACATTTAACCTCCCACTCTTTGTGTGCTTTGTTTAATACCGCTCTAAGCTTCTGAAGGTGACGATTAACGGTTGCATTGCTTGCCCCATCTTTCAGTTTATTCTGAATAATGGCATCCACGTGCATTCGTCTAATTTCGTCCAGATATAAATCCCTAAAGTATCGGTCTAGGTATCTAAATAACCTAATTTCGTTAGCTTGGTCTTTATTCTGAGTTTCACGCATGAATCGAATAATGGCTTCTTTCCAAAGTAGGCGTGGTTTATCCCCTAAGTGATGAACTCGCCATAATTCAGATTGAAGCATTGCTTCGTATTCTAACGCTTGTTGTCTATCTTCAGTTGCAGTAGATTGCTGTATTCTTGTTCCATCTGGTGAAGTGAACTTTGTCCACCAGATAGCGTTTCTAAGGTAGATTGACATAATGATTCCTCATTGTTGTCAACAACTTGCACAGCACTCTCAGGTATAGAATATTGATTTCTAATGTATTGTGCAAGGTCTTCTTGAATGAAAACCCATTTGCGTCCTATTTTAGCAGAAGGTATTTTGCAGGCCTGCGCTAATCTCCGAACGGTCTCTTTATGACAGTTTAGAAAATATGCGGCTTGTGAAAGACTTAAAGTTGTTGTTTGTTTCATAAATGTATTCCAAATGTGTGAGCTCACTTTTAACTTACCTGTCCGCTTTAAAAGTAAATATAGTTTTTTTATTTTTTTAGACAACTGGTAACAAAAAGATACGATTCGTTACATTTTATGTCGCAAAATAAAGATTTATCGTCCAAATGAATTTTCAAAAGAGGCCTCTCTCTCGTCAATTAAGCCCTCTTTAAGCATCATGACCTCTTGCCCATCTCTCAATATGATTTCTATCGGAGGGGGAGATGTTTGATTTGTTTTCCATAGCTCAATTAACACTTCATCGCTACCTGTGAAATAACCTTGCACTAGCCCTGCCTGTTTAGCTGCGTAAAGAAGGGTTTTGGCAACCTCTTGAGTAGAGCCCATGCTGCTGTCAACAACGACACGAATGGCTTTTCCGTTTTCAGTTTGAACTTTAAACCGAGTCCCTGTTTTTGTCGTGACCCATCCTGAGTCCATGTCAAACCATTTAATGAAATCAAGTATTTCAGAATGGCTCACAATCGGAGTACCAAAGACCTTTAGGTGTTTAAAAGCTTGTTTTTTAAAGAAGGCTTCCATCGCCTCTTTATCTTTTTTATGGGCGTTTTCACGTTCCATCGCTTGTTCTTTATTTCTCTTTTCGTTTTGAGCTAACTTTTTTTGTTTAGCGATAGCTGCTTTATAAGCTTTTTCAGCATTTTTAACAGAAACAATCCTGAGCGTTTTTAACACAGGTTTACTTTGCCCCAGCATGTTTTTAGTATGACTTGACACATATTCAATGCGTTCTGTTTTTGGAGGGCTAAATTGTAGTGACAGAATATCTATCTCAGTTTGAGCATCAGCAACTCGTTTGTTATATATTATTAATCGCTTTTTAATTTTATCTATATCGGATTGTTTTATGTTGCATGCTGATTCTAGTTGGGTCAGTTTTTCAGTATTAGATAGTATCAATCTTTGGTTTTTACTGAGTTTGTTCAGTTGTGCCTGATGCTTCTTAGATAATTCTTTTAAGGTCTTCTGTTTTGCCTCGATCTCTAAAGGCAGGTCTTCATGTAGTTGTTTAACCGAGCGATGAATAACATTTGATTGTTTCCATACCTCAGCAGAGTATTTACCATTTTCCATCGGGATATTTAATGCCTCAGCTGCTTGTTTTAAGCGAGCCTGTTTATCCAAGCCTCGCGTTAATCCAGTTGAAGTGAAGGCTATGCCAATTTTATCTTGCTCTTTTCTCAAGTCGTCTCGTTTGAATCTCAATGTCTGTTTTAATGCATTATCATAGTTTGTCGTAATAAAGTGATAGTGGACGGTTGTTTCATCTTCGTGCCGAACAAGATAAGTTAATTCAATGTTTTTGCGTGAGCATAAATCCTCGACATACTGAATGGCGCAGTTATCTAATTGCTCGCGGCTCATCTTATTTGCATGAGCATCTTGGCTAAAACCAATGAACCCTGATAAGTGCGTTTTCATATGTGATTGCCAGTTTCGGACTTTTCTTCTTGCTGATATGTATTCTTTATCGGATAAATAATCTTTGTGTATTAATTCACGCTGCCTATTTTTTTCAGCATTAAAATCATTTTTAATAAAGTGTGATTGCTCAGTTAATAAATTTCGTGAATGCTTTATATCAGAACCCCGTAAAATAGTATTTGAATGAGATTTTGTGTGGTCTACATAACTTGGCCTGCGCGAATTATCTAAATCATGTGTCAGATTTCCCAGTCCCCGAGTTGCTTCAATGCGAACTAATACCGTACCGCTCATAGATTGCTCCAAATATAATAAAATCGAATGACCAGTGCGGTTAGTCTATAACCTACTAGCAGCTGTCTTCGACAACTACAAATAGGCGAAGGCGTGAACGCCTTTCGAAACCGGTCTTTGGCCTTTAACTATATTTAAAGTATTAAATTTACTGATTAAAATCTCGGTCTAATTTTTTAAAAAATGAAATTAGTACCAATTTACTTTTTTCGGCCTACATAGACATCTTCAGCAAGTACGCACAAGTTGCGATGTCTTCATTAGCGATAGCGTCGTTCTTTTTAGCGTATTATCTTCCAGCGCTTCCGACCATATTGTGGTTGATGGCGATTATAGGTTGGTTGATATTAATTATTGAATCAGTCGTAGCCGCGCCAGTTTGGGCAGCGGCACATGCCATGCCGGAAGGTGAGGGTATAGCGGGTCAGCATGGTCGAACGGGTTACATGATGTTATTGAACGTATTGTTAAGACCTGCTTTAATGGTATTTGGATTTATGATAGCCATGGCGTTAGTAGGTGCGACGAGTATGTTAGCGGCTTACATGTTGCAGCAAGGGATAATGTCAGCTGCGATGAATGATACGGGTCTTGGTGGCTGGGGTGGCCCTTTTGCATTAGTGATGTCATTTGTATCGAGTATTGTTATTATTACAGTTACGATGGTGACGGTAGTGCATAAGACGTTTACGTTGATTACTTGGTTGCCAGAGAAAGTAATGACTTGGGCAGGCAGTGGCGCATCAAGCTTAGGAGAAGAGTCAGATGAAAGACGTGTTGCAGGAGTATTTGGAACAGTTGGTCAGAATGTAGCGGCAGGTGCGCAAAAGGCAAATAAGCCAGGTAAGCCAGCGTCTAAAGACTCAGATGGGGGTGGTGATGGAGCTGATGATGGCAAAATGGCTGCAAAAGATGAAAAAGCAGAGACTGCATCAGAGAAGTCTGAGTCGGGTAGCGCTGATAAAAGTAAAGAAAGCCTTTAAAGGGAGGGTTGTATGATTGATTTTTGGACTATTACCCAAGACGCGCTGAGTAAGATGAAAGAAGAGAATAATGCCAGACTTCGAAAGGAGAAGGGCACTCTAACTTGGAAAGAGTCTTATCACCGGCTTGATGCCAGCTTTGAAAAGCTGTATGACGGTCACGTTGAGACTAAAAAGCATCTTGAAGGAGTTATTGGCGGAGAGAGGAAAACATCTTTAATGCACGCTCTCGTTAAATTCAAAGAGCGTACCGCTAAGGTCGAGAACAAAGCGGTTTTAATGTATGTACTCTCTAATAAATCAGCTCGACCTGTTACGGATAAACCATACTCTATGGCACTGCTTAAAAAGGTTGAGGAGGCAGTTCATAAAGCTATTTATAAAGGTAAGAATAAACTTACTTCTGCTGATATTGGTAAACCCTTTAATGCGCGTGATGAAGAGGTTATCATTGATGGTCGTAGCTTTACCGGTCGAGATGAAGATATTTTCTTCAACCTTACCAACGACGACTACTACACTATTGACGACTACAAAGTCATGCTCCAAAGAGCGAACAAGGTCGTCGATAAATTTGAAGCAGAAGGTCGTGAGCGCGGGTTGATTTGTGATTGATTTTTATTGATTCGCGATTGATTTTTTATTGATTCGCGATTGATTTTTTATTGATTTGTGATTAACCGCATTGTTTAATGCATGACGAAAAATATCAAACCCTGGTACGCAAGTGCTGGGGTTTTTTTATGTCCGCCTTACAAAGCTTATATTTCCTTGTTAGAAATAAACAATCTAATTCAATAATTCAAATCGTTTTTTCTTAGCTTTTTCACGCTTTCTTTGTCAACTTATTTAGATTTATTGTCAACTTATTTGATTTCATTGATAGGTTGCAGTCTAACAGTGATAATTCCTATGAAAATAAACAGGACGATTTTATCTAAATACTGTCCTATAAAACTATTTATGCTACTCTAGTAGTATGAAAAACAAATTAAAACCCTTCATTTTAGCGTCATTGAGATTCCCCAAATCCATTTCAGAACTTCTTGAATTATTAAGGTTTGAGGTTGAAGAGAGAACGCTTCGACGATGGTTATCGCTTTGGGTTAAAGAAGGGGTGATTGTCTCCACGGGTCGATTAAAAACAACCTTGTATCATTTAACATCGAACGGAAAGAATGGAGGTAGTTCAAAGTTGAAATTCCTAAAAGAATTAAGCGAGTCCAAAGCGCAGTGTGTAAGAGATGAATTAAGAGATTTATGGACGCACGCCTCAACCTCTATTGAAGGCAATACGCTAACCCTTGGTAATACCTATGATGTTTTAGAACATGGTATGACGATTAGTGGAAAGAGCTTAAAAGAGCACCAAGAGGTGGTAGGTCATGCGCGTGCCATTGATATTCTTTATGAGGCGGTCTATTCCGGGACAAGCATAGACAAGTCGATTATTTTTAATCTTCATCGAGCCATTCAGACCGAGTATATTTTGGACATCTACAAGCCTATAGGGGGTTGGAAGGTCGAGATTAATGGTTGTAGAGCAAGGCATGAGATTGATGGTAAGGTTAAAGCTGTTTATATAGAGTACGCCCATCCCCTTGATGTAGATAGCCTGATGCAAGAGCTGATTGACTATATTAATGAGATGGACTGTACCTTAATCACCTATGAGAACGCGGCTAAGGTCTATTCAAAGGTTCACTCTGTTTTTGTGTCTATTCATCCATTTTGGGATGGAAACGGACGAATGGCTAGGTTGATTGCCAACATTCCCTTATTAAAGGCAGGGCTTGTGCCTTTGGTGATAGATTCTACCAGACGTTTAGAGTATATCTCGGCACTGTCCGCGCACCAAATAGCCTTTCAAGGAGAGTTGTATATTAAAGGGCCTGAAAACACAGCATTAACAACGTTTTGCCAGTCATGCTACGGCACTACGATTGAGATTGTGGAAGAGGGTCTTATGGGGCTTAAGAGATATTGATATTTTTTAAAACAATTAGAGTCCCGCTCATCCTTAGAAATTTTGTTTTTTAGCTAAGACAGGATAGGCTTTAGGAAAAGACGTGATGTAAATAATTAAATACATATTTGTAGATAGTTAATTCATTAACCCCTTTATAAGTTATTGTTTTTACTTCTGAATTAATGGTTTACTTGTAGATAGTTAAATAGTGATGTGTTTTTAATTATTTACAAAAAAACGTTTTAAGAGGGGGTTCTGTCAGAGTTCAATCATCAAGAACTAGAAATGTTACAACCTAGTTTTGATTCTATCTTGCTACCTAAGAGGTCATAGCAAAGCTCAAAGAAGCGCTCATTATTCCATTAAAAGAGGGTGGGAGAGAGTGCATTATTAATTTTATAAATAATCTTATGAGAAGCTTGCTTTCTATATTAGAACAACAGGGCTTCATTCCCTCTTTAGACTCTTAGAAGATGAAGATTTGAAGTACATAGACCTTACTTGTACACTGAAGGACGTTGAGAGGGAAATATAGATGAAAATGGATAAATCTAAAATAGACGAACAGCTTGAAAAAAACTTTGCCAAGCACGCAACCACCAAATTGTCTCAAGGCAGTAGAAATGCGCTGAACTACTATTTAAAGCAACGCTCAGACAAAGGCGCTCAGGATTTAGATCGCGTAGGCAAATTTAAACATTAACTTAAGTTTGTCTAAACCTTTTATAGGAGTGTCTAACACCATGCTAGATGAGAGCGTTCTTATTGCTCTATATTCTCTGAGTTCAATAGCTGACGACGGTTACGTAATGTCAGTATTTCGATATCTTTTTCAATTTTATAAATGATGCGGTAGTTTCCAAAAATCAGTTCACGATAACTTGATCCTAATAGTTCTGGTACTTCGCGCCCCATTTCAGGTTGTGAACCAAGAAGTTCTGTGCGGTCAAATATATCGTTTACCCATTGTTCAGCAGCAGAGGGCTTATCAAGTGCAATAAATCTCGCTGAGGCTTCTAGCTTGGCGAGGGCTAAAGGTGACCAGATTACTTTCACTTTTTAATACTCATCAGTATTTGCGAGCGAGCATCTGAATTAGATAGGCCTAATCCTGCTGAAATCTGAGCTTCGGATTTTTGTATCTCTTCAAGTAACTCGATTCGTTCTTGCATCGCTTCATACTCTGAAACATCCATGACTACCGCGACGCCCTTGCCTCGTTGGGTGATGACGATAGGCCGTCTTGTTTCATTAATCTGTCGTATGAATGAAGCTGTATTCGCTCTAAAATCTGACAAGGGTTGAATGTCTTTATCAAAATGAAGTCTACTCATATTTAATACCTTTAGTTGTACTGTCTAGTGTACAAATTATAATAAAATAGTGAAGTAAGCACAATGGCTTGTATTATATAGGGTATGTTTCCGAGCGATTATTACTGCATTGATTGAGTAAAATAAAAATCTGCTTGGGGGCTTAAAAACATATAAACAGGATAAGGATATTCCATGAACCATATTTTATCTCCATCTTCCATTGCGCAATCAGCGCACGCTCTTCCTGAATCAGAGGTTGGGGTAGACCATGTGCAAATTAATGATTTGGTAAATAGTCTGTTAGGTGAAGAATTTTCTGAAACCTTGAAGGATATGTCTTCAACAGAGATAGAAGAGCGTGTTTTAAATATGTTGGTGGATACCTATTCAGCTTTGAATGCAGTGATGCAGAAGGAGTGTGAAGTTCTGTTAAATCCTGTTCAGCCAGAAATGCCTACAGAAGAAAGCATGAAGTTGTTGTTAGGGAGCAAGAACCCTTATGTTAGAGAAGCGATTGCGAGTAGAGGGTTTTTCTCTGAGGTGTTAAAGGATGACCCTGTTGGGGCTGTAAGGCTTGCAGTCCTCAAGAAGACTGGTCGTTACAGTGAGCATTTCCGAAGACGAGAGGACGACCTTGCGGTGATTCGAGAGATGTTGGTTCAAGGGTTAGAGGTGGCTTATTTTGAAGGGCTTGATATTGAGGCTATTAATGAACTTATCTCCGAGATTAAAACCTATACAGAGATCTCTTATAAAGTGAATAACTTTGATGTCAAGATGACCGAGTTGGTTATTGATGACCTTACGAAACTCTTTTATCGTGAAGTAGAAGGCAGCGAGCAGATTACATCTGCGATTCAGTATTTGAAAATAAACCTTCAAAATAGCCGTGCAAATTTTTTGGAAATAACTGAAGCAGAGTTGGCGTTAGAGAGTGACGAGAAGGAGCTTCTTATAGATGCAATGATTATATTGAAGGGTAATCACCATACGCCATTTGGTGAGGTGGTAAAGGTAAGCGAAGACTTTAAAATAGTCGGTCTAAAACAAATAGGCTCAGAAGGTATTATTGAGATGAATACCGTGGATTTAATGTCAGCTATAGCAGAGGCTCATGAAGCTGAATCTTAAAGCGTTTCACGAGAATGTTTTTAAGGAGTTGCTTAAAGTTGTTTAGGATTGTGTAAAAAAGATGAGAGCGCCTCTAAGCTGTTGATTTAATTAAATAAATTGACTGTTAATCCGTATGTCGCTGGTTCGAATCCAGCATCGGGAGCCATATTTTAAAAACCCCAAGTAACCTAGTGTTACTTGGGGTTTTTTCGTTTCAGGGTCTGTTTTTTTTAGAATGGGGTAGCTGTAGGAACGAATGTTGTCCTGTGTCTTTTATGGTTTTGTGGCGTTGAGTAAGGGTCTGGTTTAACGGTGCAGGAGAGGGCGTGTAAGTAACTTAAATAGTTAGCGAAATATTGACTGCGTGTTGTTTTAAAGGGAAGTAATTTGTTTTTTTGAAGGGGTGTGTTGTAACGAGCTGAAGCATAAAAAAGAATTGGTACGACCGAGTGAATTCGAATCACCGACCCCTACCATGTCAAGGTAGTGCTCTAACCAACTGAGCTACGGTCGTACTATAGATGTATAAGCCAGGGGCTTAATATATATTGTGGTACCAGTGGGCGGACTCGAACCGCCACGCCCTTGCGAGCAACGGATTTTGAATCCGTCATGTCTACCAATTCCATCACACTGGCACAATATGCCGCGAATTATAGAGTTTCGCTTTTGTGCTGTCAACCTTATTGTCGGTAATGTTCTTCAATATAGGAAATTATCGGTGATTAAAAAGTGCTAACGGCAAACAATCAGGCCTTTATGCCCCTCTGTGGGGAGGGGGTGTTTTAAATAAGACATAATTTTAACAATGGTTTATTAGGCTCAATGTTAATAACAGCTTGATAATAAAGGCACAATCGGTGAAAATGGCCGCCCTTTTTGAGATGGAATAAAAGGTGACTTGCTCTACAGTTTCTTGAATTGAAAGATACGGTGTTAAGTAGAGTAACGTGACTTTTTTTGAGTAGCCGTGAAACGACAAGATTTCTTTTTTGACCTGCCTAAAAACCTGATTGCCCAACAACCCGCCTCTGAACGACGCGGTAGTCGCCTGTTGGTGATGCAAGCGGACGGCAATATTGCTGATAAACAATTTCCAGACCTTCTGGCGTATGTTCAGCCCAATGATTTGCTCGTGTTTAACAACACCAAGGTGATTCCTGCACGTCTGTTTGGGCAAAAATCCACTGGTGGGCAGGTTGAACTGTTGATTGAGCGCATTGTGGATGAACATACGTTGTTAACGCATATTCGATCTAGTCGTTCGCCCAAAGCGGGTGCGGTTTTACGCATAGAGAGTGCGTTTGATGTTGAAGTCATGGGGCGTGAAGGGGCGTTGTTTGTGGTGAAGGTACTTGATAAGCAGTCGGCTTTAGAGTTAATTGAAGCTTATGGTCACATGCCGCTTCCGCCTTATATTGAACGTGCTGAAGATGTTCAGGAAGATAAAGAGCGCTATCAAACCGTTTACTCAGAAAAACCTGGCGCGGTGGCGGCACCCACTGCGGGGCTGCATTTTGATGAGGCGCTATTGGCTTCTATCAAAGAGAAGGGTGCAGACATTGGGTTTGTGACACTGCATGTGGGGGCGGGGACGTTTAAGCCTGTGCAGGCGGAGGATATTAAGGATCACGTGATGCATTCTGAGTATTTGGAGGTAGATGAGATACTGGTCGAACAAGTGAAGTTGGCGCGTGCGAAAGGGGGCCGAGTGATTGCCATTGGTACAACTTCGGTGCGCTGTCTGGAGAGCGCTGCAAAGTTCAGTAATACAGGAAGTGTTGCGCCTTATCAGGGGGAGACGGATATTTTTATCAGTCCTGGTTATGTCTTTAAAGAGGTGGATGTCTTGTTTACCAACTTTCACCTACCTGAATCGACGTTAATTATGTTGGTATCAGCCATGGCGGGTTACGAGCGTACTATGGCGGCCTATCAACATGCAGTGGATAAGTCATATCGCTTCTTTAGTTATGGCGATGCGATGTTGGTATTTCCGCCAAAAGCAGATCAAAACTAGTGTGCTAAGGGCGTTGTCGGAGAGAGATGGAGTTTTGGAAAAAACCTTAAAAGTAAAGTACTCTCAAATGTAGTAAATTGCATTCAAGCGTATTAACGTAATGAAAATGCAATAATCCCCTAATAATAAATAATCTAAACCAAACATAAAACAGTAAAAACGGAAGTAGTCATGGAATTTGAGCTAGATAATACCGATGGTCGTGCCAGAAGAGGGCGTTTAAAATTTGACCGAGGTGTGGTAGAAACCCCTGCATTTATGCCGGTTGGCACTTATGGTTCAGTGAAAGGCATGACGCCTGAAGAGGTCGAAGCGACAGGTGCGCAGATTATTTTGGGCAATACGTTTCATCTTTCGTTGCGCCCTGGTACGGATATCATTGAGTTAAACGGCGATCTGCACGACTTTATGAACTGGAAAGGTCCTATCCTGACGGACTCAGGTGGGTTTCAGGTATTTAGCTTGGGTAAGATGCGCAAAATTAAAGAAGAAGGGGTCACCTTTAATAGCCCGGTGAATGGCGCTAAAATATTCATGGGGCCAGAAGAGTCAATGGAAGTTCAGCGAAAGCTGGGGTCGGATATTGTGATGATCTTTGATGAGTGTACCCCGTATCCTGCTGATCATGATGTGGCTAAAGTCTCTATGGAGCTGTCTATGCGTTGGGCGCAGCGATCTAAGGATGCGCATGGCGACAGTCCGGCAGCGCTGTTTGGTATTGTGCAGGGGGGGATGTATGAAGACCTTCGTAAAGTATCGATTGATGGACTGAAAGAGATTGGGTTTGATGGTTATGCGATTGGCGGCTTGTCAGTAGGCGAGCCTAAAGAGGAGATGATGTCTACCTTAGATTTTACCGAACCGCACATGCCTAAAGATAAGCCTCGCTATTTAATGGGGGTGGGTAAGCCTGAAGATTTGGTGGAAGCAGTACGTCGTGGGATTGATATGTTTGATTGCGTGATGCCAACACGTAATGCGCGTAATGGGTTTCTGTTTTCTCGTCAGGGCGTAGTGAAGTTGCGTAACGCGAAACATAAAACCAATTTGGATCCGATAGATAAAGCGTGTAGCTGTTACACCTGTCAAAATTACACCTTGTCTTATTTACATCACCTTGATAAGTGCAAAGAGATTCAAGGTGCACGCCTGAATACGATTCATAACCTACACTATTATCAGGATGTGATGCAGGGGATGCGCGATGCCATCGCCAATAATGCACTGGAGGCGTTTGTTGAGGACTTTTATGCAGGCATTGGTCGTCCCGTTCCGGAACTGAAGGCGCTTTAACCCGTTACTGACAGGCTGGATACAGAGCAAAGCGTAAAGTCTTTCGTAAGGTCTTGCTTAAACCCGTTATTTAAACAGCCACGTCTGGCTATTTAGTTGAGATTTTTCACAGAAGCTGTGCCACAATACAGCGGTTAAATTATTTATCTATTTTGGAGATACAAATGAGCTTTTTTATTAGTGATGCAATGGCAGAAGGAACAGCCGCAGCAGCTGGCGGCGGTTGGGAAGGTATTATCCCTTTAGTCTTATTATTTGTGGTTTTCTACTTCTTGTTGATTCGTCCTCAACAGAAAAAAGTAAAAGAGCACAAGGCGCTTATTGAAGCGATTAAGAAAGGCGATGAAGTCGTTACTTACGGTGGTTTAGCCGGTAAGATTCGTGAGATGGGTGAAAACTTTTGCGATGTTGAGATTTCTGAAAACGTTGTCGTTAAAGTAGAGCGTCAGAACATTTCGCGTTTACTGCCTAAAGGCACATTGAAAGGCGAGTAAACTCGTTGTTTCACACAAAGGGGGCTTTATAGCCCCTTTTGTTGTTTCTAAAGCCTGTGTTTTATAAACAACCAGGCCTGGTTACTTCTCTAAACTAATGTCATTAAGACTCTACTTGTTAGGCCTTATTGTTAGAGTTCATGTGTTAACTGGGTCTTTTTCTCCCTCAAAACGGAATTGAGTTTTATGTTTAATTCAAAACAGAATGTCATTGCGAATAAATATCCTGCTTGGAAGTATTTGCTTTTGATTGTGATTACGGTCATCGGTTTAACTTACGCGATGCCAAATATTTTTGGCGATGATCCTGCCGTACAAGTCTCTCCTGCAAAATCGGTTGAGTTTAATGCGGACACTCAAGTTAAGGTTGCTGATGCACTAGCCGCCGCAAACTTAACCGTTAAGTCGTCTGTTTATGAAGGCGGTCGTTTCTTAATCCGTTTTGAAAATACGGAAGACCAACTTAAAGCGAAATCGGTTTTAAAAGATGCTTTTGGTCGTCAAGCTGTGGTGGCACTGAATTTAGCGCCTGCAACGCCAGAGTTTCTACGTAGCTTAAACGCTAACCCAATGTATTTAGGGTTAGATTTAAGAGGCGGCGTTCACTTCTTGATGGATGTGGATATGGAGACGGCTGTTGCTAAAGCGTATCAACGCTATGTGGACGAAATTAAAGGCGTGTTGCGTCTAGAAAAAATCCGTTATCGTTCGGTTGAGATGGAAGAGGACGCTTTAGCCGTCACCTTTAAAGATATCCCGACAATGGAGAAGGCATTAGAAACCTTATCATTAACTTATAGTGATCGTTTTTTACTTAAGCCGGTTGAAGAGACTGCGAGCCCTAAAATTCTGTTAACACTCACGGATCAGACCATTGCAGAAACGCAAAAGTATGCTTTGCAACAGAACATTAACACTTTGCGTAACCGAGTGAATGAACTGGGTGTCGCTGAGCCAGTGATTCAGCAACAGGGGGATCGACGCATTGTGGTTCAACTGCCTGGTGTTCAAGATACCGCACGTGCCAAAGAGATTTTGGGCGCAACGGCAACGCTTGAATTCCGCTTAGTGGAAGAGAGAGGCGATGCGTATCGTGCTGAGAAAACAGGCTATGCGCCACATGGTTCAGTGCTTTACCATTTCCGTGATGGACGCCCTATTCTGTTAAAGCGTAGCACCATTGTGAGCGGAGAGAATGTGGTAAATGCCGCATCGGGTTTAGACCCTCAGCAGGGTTCAGCCATGGTTAATGTTACTTTGGATGGCGCAGGTGGCCGTAAAATGTTAGCGACGACGAAGAAAAATGTAGGTAATCGTATGGCGGTTGTCTTCATTGAAAATCGCGTAGAAACCGTCATGGAAGATGGCGTTAAAGTTAAAAAGCGTATTACCACCAGAGACGTGATTAACGCGGCGGTCATTCGCGGTCAGTTTGCCGATCGTTTTCAAATTACGGGCTTAGACTCTCCACAAGAAGCGCAAGATTTAGCCTTACTACTTCGTGCTGGGGCGCTTGCTGCACCGATGGAAATTGTAGAAGAGCGTACGGTTGGACCAAGCTTGGGTCAGGACAATATCAATCAAGGCTTTATGTCGGTCTTAATTGGTTTCCTACTGGTCTTAGTCTTGATGGTATGGCGTTATAAGTATTTTGGAATGGTTGCTAATGTAGCGCTTACCTTAAACTTAATCATCATTATTGCCGTGCTTTCAATGCTGCAAGCAACTTTGACGTTACCAGGCATTGCGGGAATTGTCTTAACGGTCGGAATGGCGGTGGATGCCAACGTGCTTATTTTTGAACGTATTCGTGAGGAGCTTAGAAACAGCTCTATTCAAACCGCGATTCATGTTGGGTATGAAAAGGCATTTGTGACGATTGCCGATGCCAATATTACAACGTTACTTGCGGCCATTGTGCTATTTAGCTTTGGAACAGGGCCGATTAAAGGCTTTGCGATTACGTTATCAATCGGGATTATCACCTCGATGTTTACAGCGATTGTTGGGACGCGTGCCATTATTAATTTAATGTACGGTAACAAACGCGTTGAAAAGCTATCAATTTAGGACACTGAGATGAGCAACGAAATACAGACAACAAATATTAATTTTATGGGGCAGCGTCATCTTGCGATGGCTCTGTCGGCCATTTTAATCATCGCCTCTTTTACAGGTTTATGGTTAAAAGGACTTAACTTCGGTATCGACTTTACGGGGGGAACGATTGTTGAACTCTCTTATCCAACTCCTGTTGATTTACCTAAGCTACGTTCAGATTTAGCCAATGCTGGGTTTGGAGAAGCGATTGCCCAACACTTTGGCTCTGCTGAAGATGTCTTGATTCGCATCGCGCCACGTGATGGCTTGAATTCGGCTCAGCTGAGTAACCAAGTTATGGATGCGCTTAAGGATGCTCAGAGCGAAGAGATGACTCTTCGTCGAGTTGAGTTTGTCGGCCCGCAGGTCGGTGATGAGTTAACCGAAGATGGGGCTTTAGCGGTTCTATATGCCCTTTTTGGGGTGCTTATTTACGTGGCATTGCGTTTTGAGTGGCGCTTCTCTGTCGGTTCAGTCGCAGCCCTAATACATGATGTTATTATCACAGTGGGCGTATTTGCTTGGACGGGAATGCAGTTTGATTTAACCGTGTTGGCCGCTATTCTCGCCGTGATTGGATATTCATTAAACGATACCATCGTGGTCTTTGATAGAGTGCGTGAAAACTTTAGAACCATGCGTGAAGGTACGCCGATTGAAGTGACGAACACCGCCGTTAATCAGATGCTATCCCGTACCATTATGACCTCTGTGACCACCTTGGTTGTGTTGTTGGCTCTATTTTTTATTGGGGGAGAAGTTATTCACGGCTTTGCAACCGCATTGATTGTAGGGGTTGTTATCGGAACGTTCTCCTCGACCTATGTAGCCAGTGCTGTTGCCTTAGCATTAGGCGTCTCTAAAGAAGATTTGATGACTGCACCTAAAGCCGAGCGTGATGCCGAGGCGGAAGAGGCTGAGTTACAGCGTCTTTTCCTTGAGCATGAAGCTCAAACGGAAGATAAGCGTCTTGCGCGTGAAGAGAGAGCGGCAAAACAGACTGAGAAAAAGACTGGCAAGCAAACGGATAAAAAATCTAGCCATTCAAAAAAGTCTAAGTCCTCTCAAAAAGAGACCCCTGTTGAGTCGGCTGAAAGCTAACTTACCAGTCCTGGTTGTTTACAAAATAGGCAATCAATCAAAAAGCCAGATAGCCTTTATCTGGCTTTTTGAGTTGGTAGACCCCCTTTTATTAAAGCGATCCTATAGGATCGGCAGTAAACAATTTACTGTCAAATGAAGAAGAAATTATCATGTCATTATTGTTAGAAACGAGTAAACGTAGAACCTTTGCGATTATCTCCCACCCCGATGCGGGTAAGACCACTGTTACCGAGAAGCTTCTGTTATATGGAGGCGCGATTCAGATGGCGGGTGCGGTTAAAAGTCGTAAGACAGATCGTGGTGCAACCTCCGATTGGATGAAAATGGAGCAAGAGCGTGGTATCTCCATTGCCTCGTCTGTGATGCAGTTTCCCTATAAAGACGTGATGATTAATCTACTGGATACCCCGGGGCATGAGGACTTCTCTGAAGATACTTATCGTACTTTGACTGCGGTTGATTCAGCGTTGATGGTTATTGATGTTGCGAAAGGGGTTGAGGACAGAACCGTTAAATTAATGGAAGTTTGTCGTCTACGCACCACGCCCATTTTAACCTTTATCAACAAGATGGATAGAGAGGGGCGTGACCCGATTGATCTGTTGGATGAAGTGGAGTCAGTTCTAAAGATTAACTGTGCGCCAATGACTTGGCCAATCGGGATGGGTAAAGCCTTTAAAGGGATTTATCACCTGTATAACGATACGGTTCGTCTTTTCAACGCGGCAGATGGACTGCGAGCAGGGGAGGGTGAGTTAATCCAAGGAATTAATAACCCTCGCTTGGATGAGTTGCTTGGAGATCAAATTGAAGGGCTTCGTGAAGAGATTGAGTTGGTTCAGGGCGCCAGTCATGAATTTGATTTAGACGAGTTTTTGGCTGGACGACTGTCCCCGGTATTCTTTGGCTCGGCGGTGAATAACTTTGGTTTACAAGAGTTATTGGATGGCTTTGCAGATTACGCGCCACCGCCGATGGGGCGTGCGACAGAGACACGCGAAGTTAAAGCGGCAGAAGAGAAGTTGACCGGCTTTATCTTTAAAATTCAGGCCAATATGGATCCTGCACACCGTGACCGTGTTGCCTTCATGCGCATTGTATCGGGTACTTACACTAAGGGCATGAAGTTAAAGCATGTTCGCATTGGTAAAGAGGTTAAGGTCGCTAAAGCGATTACCTTCCTTGCCAATAAGCGAGAGCATGCTGAAATTGCCTACCCTGGGGATATCATTGGTCTGCACAATCACGGCACGATTAAAATTGGCGATACCTTTACGCAGGGCGAATCGCTCAAATTTACGGGCATTCCAAACTTCGCACCTGAGCTGTTCAGACGTGCACGTTTAAAAGATCCGATGAAGATGAAAGCGCTACAGAAAGGCTTAACTCAGTTATCAGAAGAGGGGGCAACTCAGTTGTTCCGTCCTGTTAATAATAACGACCTTATCTTGGGTGCAGTGGGAATTCTTCAGTTTGAAGTGGTTGCACAGCGTCTAAAAGATGAGTATAACGTGAGCTGTCTATTTGAAGCTGTTAACGTTAACACCGCTCGATGGGTCGTGGGCGAGAAAGCTGAAATTGATAAATTTACTGCGAAGGTTCGTGACAACGTGGCCTATGATGCAGCGGATTTATTAGTCTATATTGCACCGACTCGAGTGAATCTTTCATTGATTCAAGAGCGTTGGCCAAACCTACAGTTTGTAGCCACCAGAGAGCATTAATGGTGTTTAAAAGCCATTCACTGTTTTAGATACGAAAAAGCCACTCAATGAGTGGCTTTTTTATTGTTGAGCTTTAAATAACCAGATTTTATGCCGCTTGCGGGGCTTGGTTGTTTTATTAAGTGCTTATTGAAACTTAAATCTCGCTAATTAAGAAGGTGACTCGGCGGTTTTCACGTTTGCCTTCGGGTGTCGTGTTGCTGGCAATCGGGCGCTCTTCACCATAGCCGTAAGTTTGAATTCGGTCACGGCTGATGCCATTATCCATGAGATAGAAGGCAACGCTTTTAGCACGATTTTCAGACAGTTGTTGATTGTACTTTTTAGAGCCATCAGAGTCGGTGTGGCCTTCAATATGCACACGTGTATTTGGGTGTTTTGCCATGGTATTGATAATGGGCGTTAAACGAGATAGCTCGTAAGGGTCTAATTCTGCTGACCCTGAACGAAAGTTTACGTTTTTAACACTGACTTGGACATACTCTTTACCCCCAATCGTGACGGCTTCCACATCGGTATTAGGATCGGCTGCCGTCTCTTGATTGACTTCGTTAAAGACTTGGCGCGCAGTATAGCCAGCCAAAGCCCCCACGGCAACTTTACCAAGGTTGTTGTCAACGCCAAGTGCATTGGCTGCTAACATACCGGCCAGTGCAGCACCAATGGTCACTGCGTTTTTATCATCTTCTCGCGTGCCGCCTGTTCCTTCACAGCCTGTTGTGAGTGCGAACGCGGCAAGGATTGCGGCCGTCCCAAGTAATTTCGGCAATGATCTATGTGCGGTTAGGTCTCTTTGGGTATTCGTCTTCATGGTTCACTCCAAAAGTAAATTTTATGTGGGAAGGTTGAGCCATTTGTTAAATGGCTCAACACGCTATCTATCTTAATCATAAGCATTCAGGCAGATCAATTCAATAGCGTATCAAGGGTCTCAAGGGTATTGAAAGTATTGGCAGAGGGGTTTGATATAGAAAAGGCTGTCAATGGGTTGGCCCCTGCTCGGTATTAAAGCAGGATGATCGTTGCCAGTCCAAGGAAGACAAAGAAGCCTAACGAATCTGTTACTGTGGTGAGCATTAGGCCTGCCGCGAGGGCGGGGTCTATTTTCATGCGCTGTAATATCAGCGGAATCGTTGCGCCAGCCAGTGCAGCAACCACTAAATTAATCATCATGGCTGTAGCAAAGATAGCACTGAGTGACCAGTCGTCAAACCATAGTTGTACAGCTGTCCCAGTTAATACTGCCCAAATTAACCCATTGAGAAGACCAACTTTGGCTTCTTTGATGAGCAAGGAACGGCTGTTACTTTTGGCAAGCTTGCCAGTGGCGAGTGCACGAATCACTATGGTTGAAGTCTGATTACCTGCAATGCCACCCATGCTGGCGATGATGGGCATCAGCACGGCTAACGCAACAATCTTCTCAATAGAGGCATCAAATAACCCGATCACGAGCGAGGCGAACACCGCGGTGAGCAGGTTAATGCCCAGCCAAAAGGTACGTCGTTTAGCGGCAAGTCTGGCGGGCGCAAAAATGTCTTCATCTTCATCAAGTCCCGCACTGGCCATTTGAGCATGCTCAGCCTCTTCACGGATAATATCAACGACATCATCGATGGTGATTCGGCCTAAAATTTCATTTTGTTCATTCACGACTGCCGCTGAGATTAAGTCATTTTTTTCAAAGGCCTCAGCAACGGCTTTAGCGGGTAGGTTGGCTCTGATTGGGGGTTGTTTACTGTCAAGTACTTCTTGAACTAAAAGGTCTTCATCATTGATAAGCAGACTGGTCAGTTTGAGTGTGCCGACATAGCGGCCTTGACGGTCTCGTACAAACAGTTCTGCAGTGCTTTCTGGAAGTTGTCCCAGCTTACGTAGATAGCGCAAAACGACATCAAGGGTAATGTCTGCACGAATTGAGATGAAATCGGTGCTCATTAAGCCACCGGCAGTATCTTCTGGAAAGGTAAGCGCCATTTCAACGGCATTGCGATCCGATGTGTCTAGGGATTCCAATAAGGCTTGTTGCTCAGAAGCATCAAGGGACTGTGCAATATCAACAATGTCATCGGTTTCTAGATCTTCAGCAATCTCTGCGATTTCATGCGTTTCTAAAATTTCTAGTAGACTCGCGCGAACCTCATCATTTGTATGAGTGATAATCTCACCCTGTTGCTCGGTGCTGAGACTGGACCAGATAATATGACGTTCACGAGGAGGGGTGGACTCAAGGATTTCTGCAATTTCTTCTGCGACCAGCAGAGAGAGGAGGGCAGAAATTTGCTTTAAATTTTGATCTTCAACGGCTTGAAGAAGCTGTTCAGTGAGTTTGGCTTTATCAATGATTGTTTGTGCTTGTCTCATGTTGCCTCCCTGCTGAAAATACGCACTTTGAGTAAATAGGGCTTATTGTAGCAGGTGCGGTGTCAGGCTGGAGGAAAGTCATGCGAATAAAGGGGGAATACAGGTAGGTCTGTCTTGGACTAACGTAAAACGCCCCAGTTATATAGCCTAACTGGGGCGTTTTGAGTAGATTGAAACCGATAGAAGGTTTCATTGCGTCGAGAATGGTTGTTTGGGCTTAGGCTTCCTCAGGAATTGCCATATTTTTAACGCCACCTGACTTTTTATTATGGTTACTGATTTTCTCTTTGTGCTTGATGATTTGACGGTCAAGTTTATCAATCAGACCATCAATAGAGGCATACATATCTTCAGTTTCGCACTGGGCAAATAGGTCTGCACCAGATACGTGAACGTTTGCTTCTGCTTTTTGAACCTTTTTCTCGACGGTTAAAATAACGTGAACGTTCGTGACATGATCAAAATGGCGCTCTAACTTCTCCATTTTCTCAGAAGTAAAAGTGCGAAGTGCTTCTGTAACATCAATATGGTGACCAGTAATATTTATTTGCATAGTTTGGCTCCTGTCTGTTTATTTTTGTGATCGCCGAAGGTAAAAGTTTGCTTTTAATCTCGGCTTCAATTTCAGTATACCACCGTAATTTAAAATGGGAACAAGAAAATAATCAGGGCTGGCTATCATGAATTTTAATGGCTAGGTTAGGTTTAATGTAGGGTGTGAAATCGCTTATTTAAAGTCATTTCCTAGGTATACGCGCTTAACCTCTTCATGGGCAAGCACCTCATCAGGCGTGCCTGAGGCGAGAATCGTACCTGCATGCAATATATAAGCGTAATCACAAACGCCTAATATTTCACGTACATTGTGATCGGTAATGAGGACGCCAATGTTTTTGTTTTTAAGATGCAAAATAATACTTTGAATGTCTTTAACAGAGATGGGGTCTACCCCTGCAAAGGGTTCATCTAAGAGGATAAACCGAGGTTCCATGGCGAGTGCCCGAGCAATTTCGACACGTCTTCTTTCTCCCCCTGAGAGGGCTTGTCCGGGCTGTTCTAAAATATGCCTTATCTGTAGGTCATCGACCAAGCTATTAAAAATATGCTTACGTTTTTTCTGGGTCAGTTCAGGGCGCATCTCTAAAATCGCCATGATGTTTTCAGTGACATTGAGCTTTCGAAAAACAGAGGCTTCCTGAGGGAGGTAACCAATGCCGAGCTTGGCGCGTTGGTGAATGGCAAGTTGGCTTATTTCCTGATCATCCAAGAATATTTGTCCATCATCATTCTCTACCAAACCGGTCATCATATAGAAAGTGGTGGTTTTTCCTGCCCCATTAGGTCCCAGTAACCCAACGACTTGACCGCTATAGACATCGATGTCTACCGAGGTGACGACTTGACGTTTTTGATAGGACTTAGCAAGGCCGCGTGCATAAAAGTGTGAGGGGGATGACATAAGTATGACTACTCCTGATTTGCAGGCGCGGGATTAAAGGTGACGGTGACTCGACCCTGTTCGCTCGAGGTACTTTGCGCTTGTAAGGTCTGTTTCTTAATATCATAGAACAGCTTAGGGCCTTTAATTTGGTGTTGTCCAGGCTGTTCAATCTGTGCATGACCGATGAGTAGCAGGGTGCGCTTAGCGGCATCGTACTCAATGGTGGTGGCTTGTCCCGTTAACCAGGCTTGTTCGATTTGGCTGAAGCGTTTAAAGCTGGCAAGGTGTTCGGTGTCTGCGCCGGTTGCTTTAACGTGTTTAAGTGTGCCATTGGGATGTTGGATAAAAATAACATCGCCTTTAAGGGTTAGGCTTCCCTGCGTAATCACCACATTGCCTTTATAGGTACTTTGGCCTTTTTTCTGGTGTGTTTCTAAGCTGTTTGCAGAGATATGCACAGGGTGTTCTGCATCAGGAAGCGCACCTTTGGTCGGCGTTGATTCTGCTTGAACAAGGGGGGCTGAAAAATATAAAAAACTGCATAAAAGGGTTAGGTAGGTGCGAGTGCTGCTCATGGGATATTATCCTGTTTGGGTTCTATGGCTTGCGTATCAACTTGCAGGTTAGTCTGTGTTTTGTCCTGAATGTTGTAAGGGGCTTTCTGTTCTGAATTTAGGTGATAAATGCCTTTTACATCCGACAGGAAGTGTACTGTCCCTGTCTGCAGATTGGCATCTAAGCCTTTGGCTGTAGTGGTGCCTAAGGTCTGTTTAAGAGTGACTTTATCTTCACTATGCAGACGACCCTGCTTTGCATTATAGGTGATATGCTCGGTATGCAAAGTAGAATCTGAATCCCCCGATTTTTGCCCCTTTTGAGATGTGGACTGCTGAATCACCACATGACCAGAGAGTTGGATGAGGTTTTCACCGACACTCTCTCCCTGATCACTGGTTATGACCGTTAAACCATCGTCCTGTGTCAGGCGAATGATGGGCTGGGAAAATTGACTGGTTTGGTCGGATTCACGGTATTTGAGTTCCGTGGTCTGAAGGGTCATTTGTTTATTGGGTTGTGTACGGTCAAACTGCCAACTGGTACTGTCTATAATTTTCCAGCTATAGGCTGGTAGTTGGGGTGTTTGACTCTCTGCTGTCTCTTGAAAAGTGTTTTGCGGGTTAATCAACCAGAGCGCAAGCAATGCCAGTATCAGAGCAAAAAGGGGGGTGCGTACTTTAGATAGGGTCATGGTTAGCCTAATAAACCCAGTTACGGATTAATCTAAGTCTCTTAAAAAGAAGTCCATGTGCTGTTGCCACTTGTTTTGTGAGCGCAGGATTATTTCGCAGGTTTCGCGTACACATCCTTGTCCACCTTTATAAGGAGAGATGTAATCGACTCTTGATTTAACCTCTCCGTCGCCATCCGCAGGGGTAACGGCCAATCCAATTCTCATTAAAATAGGAAGGTCTAAAATATCGTCTCCGATATAAGCAATTTCATCTAAAGCCAGTCCAAGTTCCTCGACAAGTTTAAGGAAGGTAGGCAATTTATCGGGTACGCCCTGATAAAGGTGTTTCACCTTTAAATCCGTCATACGGTTGGTAACCAGTTGGGATTTACGCCCTGTGATAATGCCGATATCAATGCCACTCTTTTGAAGCAGAACCATGCCATGACCATCGCGTGTATTAAACGCTTTGTGCTCTTGGCCATCATCGCTGTAGATCAGCATGTTATTGGTTAACACCCCATCGACATCTAAAATCAGTAGTTTGATTTTGTTCGCTTTGGCAGCGATATTTTCAGGGATGTTCATGCGGTCTCCTAGCGGTAAGCTATGTTGAGCGAGGGAGTCGGCTGGCACTAAGTTAGAAGCGCTTCGTTAAAGTAGGCGCTAAAACTTAATAGAAGGATGTGCTAGCTGACGGTACGTAAATAGATTGTGACTAAATATGCCACAAATCCAAAGGTAAGTAAAAGCCCTTTAGGTCGATTAATAACCGCTTGACCTTTAATGGGAATGGCCAATAGAAGCATTAACAGGGTGAATCCCAGCATGACTGGCATATCAATCCACAGGATTTCTGGGTCAACAGCGGAAGGTGCAAGCAGCGCAGGGACGGCGAGTACGGCTAAAATATTGAATAGGTTTGAGCCAACAATGTTACCAATCATCAGGTCGGCTTCATTTTTACGGGCTGCGGCGATGGCTGCTGCCAGCTCGGGTAAGCTGGTACCGATGGCAATAATGGTTAGGCCTATCACCACTTCAGGTACTTCAAAGGCGTGGGCGATTTCGACCGCACCCCATACCATCATTTTGGCACTAATCATCAGAACGATTAAGCCGCCAATGAGGTAGATAATGCTTTTCTTCATACTTAAATCGGGTAGTTCTTCCAACTCTTGCTGTGTCTCTTGTGCCATCGGGTCATTTGGATCAAGTGATTTGTTGGCTTTAATCATCCAAACCATGACCAATACCAGTGCCACGACAAGGATAATGCCGTCTGTAAAATCAAGCATTCCATCAATTACCAGTAAATAAGCACCAGCAGAGAGGGCAAGTAGTACAGGCAGTTCACGTTTTAAGATAGAGGATTTGACTACGATGGGTGCCAGCAAGGCTGCAGCACCTAGGACGAGCGCAATATTGGCAATGTTTGAACCGACAGCATTACCCACTGCTAGGCCAGGGCTATTATCAAGTGCAGCTAAGGTGGCCACCACAATTTCAGGCATGGATGTTCCAAAGCCTAATACGACGACCCCAATGACAAGCGGGGATATTTTTAGGTGGGTAGAGATGCTGGCCGCACCATCAATAAAGATGTCAGAACTCCAAACTAAAAAAGCGAGCCCGATTAGCAGAAGAATGCTTGGAAGAAGTAGTGTCGTTGTCATGTGACCATCTCATTGTGGATAAAATAAAATTTTGCGCAATTATATCTGAAAACAGACAGTAAATAAGCTTTGTTTATGGCCTTTGTGAGTTTTGCTAATGGCTGAGGGCGGGGAGAGGGGGAATAAAGCCTTAAATGGGCGCTTTTTTAGGTGTAATGTTAGAGCGCTAAGGATAGAATATTATCTAGTGATAATATGTTGGTAGTCGGCTTGGTAATAGGTTGCCATAATGCTAGGAGCTTGTTTTATAGCGTTCTTACGCTCCAGTGCTTGGTGTCGTGGAATGATTCAATCGTATTTTAATGTGATTTTAGAAAGGATAATCAGCTTGGAAAACTTACAAATAGGCGCATTTGGCTGGCAACATGATGCTTGGCTTGGTACATTTTATCCAGAGGATTTGCCTGAAGATTGGCGTTTAGACTACTACAGTAATGCCTTTCGGACGCTGCTTGTTCCACAACAAACTTGGCAGGCCTGGGCGTTAGGCGGTGCGGAAGTATTGGAAGAGGTTCAAGATGCGGTGGAAGGGGATTTTTTCTTCTATTTGGCAATAGAGTCTGTTCAGGTTGATTCAGACTTAACGCTGGCTGTAAACCAAGTGATTGAAGGCCTGTCTGAGCGTGTAGCAGGCCTGGTTATCTTGTCAGAAGCCGCAGAGAGTCAGCAGGTTGTAAGCCAGATTGAGCGGTTATCAAACCGCGTTAACTTGCCATTGACCTTAGTGACGAAGCGAGTATCGACGGTGGGCGACCAAGCTGTTGTCTCGTTATCTACTTCAAAATGGCAATGGACGCATGCGGAGACTTGTCTATCAGGCCAGCCTTTGGCTTATATTGAAAAATTAACGGCAGACGGCCGAGCACAAACGGCACTGCTGCAATCTTTCTACCAGAGTTTGCCTTTGAATAATTTAGGAGAGAAAGTGGGTGCGGCAGTGATTGTTGGCTCATCCGCTGGCGGTGATATTGATATGAAGCAGTTGGCTAACTTTAAAGTGGTTTGCGAGTTTTTAGGTTATTAAATAGCGATCAAGAGGTATGGTAGCTAAGCCAAGAATAAAGTAAAAAAAGCCAAGCCATAAAAGCTAAGTTGGCAAAGATAAAGTGATAAGCTTAAAGATTGAATTGACCTAGGTTTGAATTCATCTAATGAGTAACCGAAGGGATGAGTGGCGTGTTAAATCAAATTAAGTGTGAAGCGGGTGTTGTTCGATGGGCGTGAATACAGAGAAGCCTTTAATAGAGATTAAAAACCTGACGTTTTCTCGGGGGAATCGAAAAATATTCGATGATATTACGTTGTCGATTCCTAAGGGAAAGATTACCGCGATTATGGGGCCGAGTGGCAGTGGTAAGACGACTCTGCTAAAGCTTATTGCGGGTCAATTAACACCTGATAGCGGTGAGATTTATGTTTTGGGTGAGAATGTGCACACGGTGTCTCGTAAGCGTATTTATCAACTGAGACGTAAAATGGGCATGCTTTTTCAAAGTGGTGCGCTGTTAACCGACTTAACGGTATTTGATAATGTCGCGTTTCCTTTAAGGGAGCACACAAAGTTACCTGAATCGGTTATTTCCGCACTGGTGTTGATGAAGTTGCAGGCGGTTGGCTTACGAGGCGCAAAGGCGCTGATGCCTGCAGAGTTATCAGGGGGCATGGCGCGTAGAGTGGCGTTAGCTCGTGGTATTGCACTTGATCCAGAAATGATTTTTTATGATGAACCTTTCGTGGGGCAAGACCCGATTACCATGGGGGTGTTAGTTGAACTCATACAGAAACTCAACGACAGCCTAGGGCTTACGAGTGTGGTGGTGTCTCACGATGTAGATGAAGTGCTCTCTATTGCGGATTATGTCTGTGTTATCTCAGAAGGTAAGTTGATTGCAGAAGGGACAAAGGATCAAATTTTGCAAGAGTCAACGGGCTATGTAAATCAGTTTGTGAATGGATTAGCCGATGGACCTGTCCCATTCCACTTTCCAAGTGATTCTTACAAAGAGGACCTTGCAAAATTGTCAGGGATGACCGTAAATGATTCAAAAGGAAGCGTCTAATGGCGAATGCACGACAAAAAATACAGTCGCTATGCCAATCGACAGGTCAATCTAGTATTGAGCTGGTCGCAAATTTTGGTCGCGGTACGCTATTTATATTAGGGGTACTTTCTGCAACGCCTTCGGCACTCCTGCGAGTTGATCTTCTGCTCAAGCAACTTTATGTTGCTGGTGTTCAATCTCTACCGATTATTTTGATGGCAGGCCTGTTTGTTGGGATGGTGTTGAGTTTGCAGGGGTATAACGTGCTAGTGGATTACAACTCGGAAGAAGCGGTTGGTACGATGACCGCGCTGTCTTTAGTGAGAGAGCTTGGGCCAGTGGTTGCAGCCTTGTTGTTTGCTGGACGAGCAGGGTCAGCATTGACGGCAGAAATTGGCTTGATGCGTTCAACCGAACAAATATCCGCTTTAGAGATGATGGCGATAGATCCGTTAAAGTATATCTATGCCCCCCGTTTTTTGGCGGTCTTGATTAGCTTGCCGATGTTGACGCTGTTATTTACCGCGCTCGGTATTTTAGGCGGGTATTTAATCTCTGTGGGATGGCTTGGAGTGGATGAAGGTGCTTTCTGGTCACAGATGCATAGCCATGTTGACTGGCATGATGATGTGATGAACGGCATTATTAAGTCCGTCGCTTTTGCCCTCTTAATTGCCGTTATTGCGTTATACCAAGGCTTTAATGCGATTCCAACCTCGGAAGGGGTCAGTGGGGCAACCACTCGAACGGTCGTCCATGCTTCGTTAGGTGTGCTGGCGCTTGATTTTATGCTGACCACTTTAATGTTCAATTAATACCGTATTCACGCCCATTAAACGGGCGAACTCTTAAAATTTAGATACTATTTATACAAGGCTTTGATTAAAAATGAAAAGACAAACCAAAATTGAAATTGGAGTAGGCGCATTTGTATTAATCAGCTTACTCTCTTTAGCCGTACTGGCTTTTCAAGTGAGCAATTTCACGGGGTGGAAGGATCGACCTACTTATCAGGTCAGTGCCCTGTTTGATAATATTGGTGGGCTAAAAGTAAGAGCGCCGATTAAGTTAAGTGGTGTTGTTATTGGTCGAATTACCTCAATAGAGGTCGATCCGGCCTCTTTTAAAGCGCGCGTTTCAATGAAAATAGATCAAGGCTTTAATGAACTGCCAATGGATACGTCAGCGTCTATTTTAACGTCGGGTCTGCTGGGGGATCAATACATTGGTTTAGAGCCTGGGGGCGATGAAGAGGTGTTGATGAATGGTGATGAGATTGAGATGACCCAATCCGCGATTGTATTAGAAGAGTTGATTGGTCAGTTTTTAGTTAAATTTGGAGAGGGAGAGTAACTATGAATATATCGACACTTAAAACGGGTGTATTGGCCTTTATGCTGGCTGTCTCAGGTATGGCAAGCGCAATGGTTTCTCAAACAGAGCCTTCTGAAATGGTGCAGGCGTTATCAGAGGAGCTGATTGATGCTTTGAATAAAGATCGTGCTGAGCTTGAATCTAACCCTGCGAGTGTCAAGGTGTTTGCAAATCGGTATGTGTTGCCTTACATTGATACCGCTAAAATGGCGCGTTATGTGATGGGACGGTATTGGCGAACGGCAACAGATGAGCAAAAATCTGCCTTTAGTCAGGCCTTTTCAGACACGCTGATTCGTTCCTACTCTAAGAGTTTACTTAAATTAAATATTGAATCGGTTAATACCAAGCCTGCAAAACCCGGCAAGCCGGGTCGAGTAACGATTGCTTCAGTGGTTGTACAGGCGGATGGTAATAAAACTGATGTGGTTTATCGCGCTTATTTCAATAAAAAAACTGAAAAGTGGATGCTTTATGATGTAGCGATTGAAGGCATTAGTATGTTGTTGAACTACCGTAAAGCGTACGGTTCAGATTTCGCTAAAAAAGGCTTGGATAAAGTGATTGAAGAGATGAATGCTAAAAATCGTATATTTAACGAACGCTCAACTTCTGTAGAGGCATAAATAGATGTCCGTAAATCAAGGGTTTAATCAGAGATTTGACGTGGTTTCTGGCGTATTTACGCTGCCTGAAGTGATGACGTTGGAGTCTGTTTCAGGTGTGTTACAGCAAAAAGGTGCACTTAGCTTGGTGGTTAAATCGGTAGACTTTGCACACGTTAAACAAGCAGATAGCAGTGTGTTTGCAATGCTTTTGGTCTGGTCTGAAAATATTGACGGGCGGATTAATGTTTTAAATTTACCTGCTGATATGCAGTCTTTAGTCTCTCTTTATAACTTGGATTCAGTCTTGGCGCTCTCTTAGCGGTTAGCTAATCCAACCTCTTTGTCTCACTCACTCAATTAATCACGTGAATTCACGTAAGGTTTGCAGTATGTCATCCCCCTCAGCGGTACAGTTTCAACACGTTAAAAAACAATATGGTGAACTTGAGGCATTGAAAGGGATCTCTTTTGAGGTAGAAGAAGGGTCATTTTTTGGTCTTTTAGGGCCGAATGGGGCGGGTAAGTCAACGTTGATTAGTACCATGGCAGGATTGGTCACACCGAGCTCTGGTCAGGTGAAAGTACACGGTTTTGATGTCATTGATGATTATCGAGAGACACGTCGAATCTTAGGGTTAGTTCCCCAAGAGCTTATCTCAGACCCCTTTTTCTCCATTAGAGAACTGCTGGTTTTGCAGTCAGGCTACTTTGGGCTGAGAGGGGCGGTTCAATCGGCTTGGATAGATGAGTTATTAGAGCGATTGGCATTGGCAGATAAAGCCAATGAGAATACCAATGCGCTATCAGGGGGGATGAAGCGACGAGTATTGATTGCGATGGCATTAGTACATAAACCAAAAGTATTGGTGCTCGATGAACCCACTGCAGGGGTGGACGTTGATCTACGACGTACATTATGGGAGTTTACCAAAGAGTTACACCAACAAGGGCACACGATTATTCTAACAACGCATTACCTTGAAGAGGCCGAAGGCTTGTGTGAAAAGGTCGCTATTATGCAAAAAGGCGAGGTGAAGGCGTTAGATACAACCGCAACTCTGCTTTCACGTCATAATTACCGCTATTTACGTGTTTCATTGTCAGAGCCTGCACAGAGCTTAATTAAGCCTTTGCAATCACGACTGGTGGAGAAAGAGCCAAATGGCCTAGTGTTTAAGCTAGAGAAAACAGCTTCGATGAGTGAGCTGCTGTCGTGGCTTCATGAAAGTCGGCTTAAAGTCACAGATGTGAGTAGTCGAGATGTCTCTTTGGAAGAAGTGTTTCTCGATTTAACGGGTGAGGGGAAGTCATAATGAACAGCCGTTGGTTAGGGTGCTGGGCACTTTTTATTAAAGAAATTCGTCGATTCTATTCGGTGGTTGTACAGACGGTGTTTGCCCCCGTGGTGGCAACCTTATTGTATCTATTGGTGTTTGGACAGGTCTTAGAGACCCAGATAGAGACCTATAGTGGATTAACGTATAGTCAGTTTTTAATTCCGGGTTTGGTGATGATGGCGATACTGCAAAATGCCTTTTCAAACACCTCATCTAGCCTGATTCAATCAAAAATGCACGGGAACTTAACCTTTGTATTATTGAGCCCTATCTCCTCTTTTGAACTGTATATCGCATTTGTTGCGGCCGCGATTGTAAGAGGACTAGCGGTTGGTGTGGGTATTTTGGTTGTGGGAGTGCTAGGCTTCGATTTAACGTGGAATGCCCCCGGCTGGGTCTTGGTGTTTGCTGTATTAAGTGCAGCCATGATGGGCGGACTCGGGATGATTGCAGGGATTCTCTCGGATAAATATGACCAATTAGCCGCCTTTCAAAACTTTATTATTATGCCGCTGACCTTTTTAAGTGGTGTGTTTTACTCCATTCACGCTCTGCCTGGTATGTGGCAGCAGGTCTCACAGTTCAATCCCTTTTTCTACATGGTGGATGGCTTTAGATATGGCTTCTTTGGGCAATCCGATGTATCTGTCTATTTGAGTCTTGCGGTGACGGTTTTCTTCTTGGTTATCATCTCTGCGATAAATCTGATTTTATTGCGTAAAGGCGTTAAAATACGCGAATAATTTTCAAGAGTAATATGATATGTCGCCTGAAACGATAATAGAGATGATACAAAAGACCATTCCTGATTCGGTTGTTGAGATGAATGGCGAAGAGTGTACAACCGCCATTATTGTCACCAGCCCAGCATTTGAAGGGAAATCGCCTATTCAACGCCATCGAATGGTGAATGATATTTTTAAAGCGCAGTTTGCCAGTGGCGAATTGCATGCACTCTCAATCAAAACTAAAGTGGCATAACTTTAGCGTTGATTGGTTAAGAATTAAGGGACGACTCTTCGTCACTCTCATGGATTTTCAAAAGTAAAAGCAGCCATTATGGATAAAATAGTCGTAGATTGTCAGGGTTCTCTGTCAGGTAAAGTTGAAATATCAGGTGCAAAGAATGCTGCGTTGCCTATTTTGATGGGGTGCTTATTAGCTGAAACTCCCGTGACTTTGTCCAATGTTCCCCATTTAATGGATGTGACGACCACCATTCAGCTATTAGCCTCAATGGGCGTTGAAGTGGAGTTTGATGAACGCTTAAATATTGAATTAGATGCCTCTGTTGTTACTTCGAAAGAAGCCCCTTATGAGTTGGTTACGACCATGCGTGCGTCTATTCTTGTCCTAGGGCCGTTGTTAGGGCGTTTTGGCGAAGCGAAAGTCTCTCTGCCTGGTGGCTGTGCCATTGGTTCTCGTCCTGTTGATATTCATATCAAAGGCATGCAGGCGATGGGGGCGGATATTCAGGTAGAAGAGGGGTATATCCTTGCTAAAATGAATGGCCGTTTACAGGGCGCAGATATTTCCATGACGCCCGTGACTGTTACGGGCACAGAGAATCTATTGATGGCCGCCGTTTTGGCCGAGGGCACAACCACTTTAAGAAATGCAGCACGTGAGCCTGAAGTGACTGATTTGGCGGAGTTCTTAAATAAGATGGGCGCCAAAATCAGTGGCTTAGGGACGAGTACGCTGGTGATTGAAGGTGTTGAGTCGCTAAAAGGTGTTGAATACTCCGTTATTCCAGACAGAATAGAAGCGGGAACATACCTTGCAGCAGCAGCCGTGGCTAAAAGTAAAGTGACCGTGACAAAAGTTAACCCTGAGCATTTAGGGATTGTTTTAGAAAAGTTTGAAGAAGCGGGTGCAGAAATCACCTGTACAGAAGATACCATTACCTTGGATATGCGAGACCGAGATTTAAAGCCGGTGAGTCTTGTGACCGATCCCTATCCACTGTTTCCGACCGATATGCAGGCTCAGTTTTTAGTTATGAATGCGTTGGCGGACGGCGTGTCAACGATTCAAGAGACCATTTTTGAAAACCGCTTTATGCATGTGTCTGAATTAGCTAGGATGGGGGCGGATATCTCCATTGAAGGCAATACGGCAACCATTCGAGGCGTTAAGTCTCTAAAAGGTGCGCCCGTCATGGCGACCGATTTGCGCGCCTCCGCAAGTTTGATTATTGCAGGCCTGGTCGCAGAGGGGCAGACCGTTGTAAATCGTGTCTATCATATAGACCGTGGTTATGAACTGATTGAAGAAAAATTCCATAAAATTGGGGCTCATATTTATCGTACTAACTGATTAAAATATGTGTCACAATTTTTACCTAAAGTCCCGTCAAGGGGCTGTTATCAAATATTTAAGATATGAATGAAACTATGAATGATCAACTGACAATCGCGCTCTCTAAAGGGCGTATTTATAAAGATACTTTACCTCTACTTGAAGCGGCAGGCATTGAGCCTTTAGAAGACCCAAGTAAGAGTCGTAAGCTCATCCTTCCAACCAATCAACCAAATGTTCGATTGCTGATTGTACGTGCAACAGATGCACCCACTTATGTGGCACATGGTGCGGCGGATATTGGGGTGGCAGGTAAAGATGTTTTGATGGAAGCACCAACAGATAACTTGTATGAGTTACTCGATTTAGAAATTGCTAAGTGTCAGTTAATGGTTGCAGGGCCAGAGCATGAGAAGCCTCATGGTCACCGTCTTAAAATTGCGACAAAGTATCTTAAATCTGCACAAGCCTACTATGCCCAAAAGGGCGAGCAAGTTGATTTAATTAAGCTTTATGGCTCTATGGAAATTGCCCCTTTAATTAATTTAGCAGACCGTATCGTGGATTTAGTCGATACTGGGAATACGCTTAGAGCCAATGGCTTAGTGCCGATGGAGCACATCGCGGATATCAGTTCACGTTTGATTGTTAATCAGCACGCATACAAAACCAAATTTGATCAAATCAATACCATTGTCCAACAGTTTAAAACAGTAATAGAGAGTCAAAATGCTTAATATTCGTCAATTATCTGCAGGTGCAGAAGGCTTTAATCAAGAGCTAGATACCCTTCTAGCATGGGAAACTGTTTCGAATGAATCAGTGAATGATATCGTTAAAGAAGTGGTTAATAACGTCCGTAAAAACGGTGATGCCGCTTTGCTGGAATATACGGCTAAATTTGACCGTATGACGGTTAGCTGTGGGGCTGACCTAGAGATTCCTAAAGCGGAGTTATTGGCGGCTTTAGAGAGAATTCCTGCGGATCAGAGAGAAGCATTAGAAATCTCTGCCAAGCGCGTACGTGACTATCACGAAAAGCAAGTGCAAGCCTCTTGGTCTTACGAAGAAGCGGATGGTACGATGCTAGGTCAGCAAGTGACACCATTAGATACTGTGGGACTGTACGTTCCGGGTGGAAAAGCGGCTTACCCTTCATCGGTTATTATGAATGCGATTCCAGCTAAAGTAGCTGGGGTTGAAAAGTTGATTATGGTTGTACCTACACCTGATGGTGAGGTGAACGATATGGTGCTTGCCGCCGCGCATATTTGTGAAGTAGATGCTGTGTTTACGTTAGGTGGCGCACAAGCGGTTGCAGCCTTAGCGTATGGAACAGAAACGGTGCCTGCGGTTGATAAGGTCGTGGGCCCTGGAAATATCTATGTGGCAACTGCTAAGCGTATGGTGTTTGGTACGGTCGGGATTGATATGATTGCTGGTCCCTCTGAAATTTTGGTGTACTGTGATGGTAAGACAGATCCAGATTGGATTGCTGTTGACCTGTTCTCTCAAGCAGAGCATGATGAAGACGCACAGTCTATTCTGGTAACGCCTGATGCAGCCTTTGCTGAAAAAGTATTAGAGAGTATGAATCGTTTATTACCAACGATGCCTCGTCAAGAGATTATTCGTAAAGCCTTGAATGACCGGGGTGCAATTATTGTGGTGGATGATGAGAGCCAGGCGCTTGAGATGATTAATAAAATTGCACCTGAGCACTTAGAGCTATCAGTTGATGATCCAAAAGCCTTGCTCCCTAAGATTCGCCACGCAGGTGCAATCTTTATGGGTCGTTTTACGGCAGAAGCGATTGGAGATTACTGTGCTGGCCCTAACCACGTGTTGCCAACCTCAAGAACAGCCCGTTTTTCATCGCCTTTAGGGGTGTATGATTTCCAGAAACGTTCAAGCCTAATTATGTGTTCTGCCGAAGGGGCAAATACATTAGGTCATATTGCGGGTGTACTCGCTGATGGAGAAGGC
>JAADDM010000280.1 GCA_013153955.1 Gammaproteobacteria bacterium
TGACATAAAGAATCCTTCGAGTGATTTACCCCTAAAACCAAGCGGCGAGGGTGATCGTAATTAAACGCTTACACCCAAGAATAGGATTTAAGGAATAAGCTCAGACCTCTATTGTTATAAATTTTATTAATAATTGTAAATCAAACTATTTAATGACCTAATAAATTAGTACAGACTCACATGCGTTAAAGAGCCTGCCAGCATTAATAAGAGCCTTTTTTTTTTGGGGGGGGGCAAAAAAAAAGCCCGCTTAATAAAGCAGGCTTTTTTAACAGAAAAATGGTCAACTTAAAAGAGTTCAATATCCTCTTCAGCTTCTTCTTCCTGATGCATTCTATCGCGCATACGGCCTTTCATGATTTCAATCGCTTCGTTAATTGGCATTTTTAGATCAAAGATAAGTTCAAATAACTCTTCCTCTTCACGCATGGTTGTCCCTTTTCGAACACTGCTCTTAAAAGACTCCCACTCGTCTTGATCTTTAACACGCATTTCATGTGAAACAATTTCTGCCAGACCAGATAATCCGTGAGAAACATGCCCTAGACGCTGGCTTAGCTTGTCATAAAACTGGAATGCAATCACTGCTTGCTGCATCTTATTAGATAGCTCACCCGCCTCAGAAACCAGTAGATTCTGCTGTTCATGCACCCCTTCTGTTTCACCTGCCATGTCAGCGATTAGCTGACTTGATGCTTGAATCTGAGAGATGTGTTGAGACATAAAAGTAAATGAATCAATTAAAGTGTTTACTGAGTTATCACCCTCGGTAATAGATAGATCAATTTGTGCCACGGACAAATTTAATACTAAAATAGTCTCTTGGACCTCTTTAGCGCCTAGTGCAAACTCTTCATTTGACATATTTACCCTTACCTCTTAACCCAAAAATAGTCTAAAACAATCAATTAAGCCAACATTATGCGACATTCAACTGCGCATTTCCACCCTTATGACTACTTACTGTTTCCATCACATCTAAAATAAGTGAAACCGTTCCGTCACCAAGAATGGTTGCACCTGCGACCCCATCAATTTTCATGAAGTTACCTTCTAAACTTTTAATCACGACTTGCTGCTGCCCAAGTAGATCATCCACAAAAACCCCTGCACGCTGACCATTGTATTCAACCACCACAAGCAGTCCATTCTCTAAATCTGTCTGGGCATCTTCAACGCCCAATTTTTTATGCAGTCTAATCACGGGAATGTAACTGTCTCGAAGCTTGTACAGTTCTGTCTCGCCTGCAATTCCTTTCACAAGATCTTTATCCACTTGTATTGATTCAATAATAGACATCAACGGGAAGACAAACGTCTGGCTGCCGACCGAACATAACTGACCATCTAGAATAGCCAAGGTCAACGGCAGACTGATGGTAAAAATACTACCTTGCCCCACCGTGGTTTTGACATCAACAGAGCCTCCCAGTGACTTAATGTTTCGTCTAACCACATCCATCCCCACCCCGCGGCCTGAAATATCACTCACGACATCTGCGGTAGAGAAACCTGCATGGAAAATCAGATCAATAATTTCTTGCTCAGAAAGCCCGTGATCCTCTTCGATCACGCCCTTCTCAATCGCCTTCGCTTCAATTCTACGGTAATCAATTCCAGCACCATCATCGGTAATCTGAATCATGATGTTGCCCCCTTGATGGAACGCGGCCATTTTAACCGTTCCCATTTCAGGCTTGCCGCCAGCAATACGTACTTCCGGCGTTTCAATACCATGATCTATCGAGTTACGAACAATGTGTACCAATGGATCGGTTAGCTGCTCGAGCATGGTTTTATCAAGCTCTGTGCCTTCCCCTTCCATCACCAGATCAATCTGCTTACCGAGCTTTTGGCTCACATCATGAACAATACGCGGCATTCTGTTAAATGCAAAGCTAACCGGCAGCATTCGAATGTTCATCACACTCTCTTGAAGCTCACGAGTATGTCTCTCTAAATGCGTCAATCCCTCTTTAAGCTTTTCAACCCAGTCATCATTTGAGCCTTCTTGGTCAGACTGCGCCTCTTCAGCATACTCTCCAAACTGGCTGAGCATTGATTGAGTAATAACCAACTCACCTACTAAATTCACCATCTGATCAATTTTGCTTAGATCAACACGAATAGACCCTTCTTGTTTTTGTGCTTTCGGTGCTGGGGCTTTTTTAGCGGCCGCTTTGGCTGGGGGTGGCGTGACCGTTTCTGCTTTAGCAGGGGCAGTTGTTGCCACTTGCTCAGCAACAGGGGCAACATCAGCCACCTCTATCGACTTTTCACCCGTTTCCGGCGCTTCTATTTTAACTTCTGCCCCATCGCCATCAATCCACTCAAAGACTTCTTTAATGTCGTCTTCGTTTACACCTTCGCCCGAGAGGGTTAACGACCATTTTAAATAAAGCGATTCTGGATCAAAGGTTGATACTTCAGGCAGATCACTAGCATCTGTTGTAACCGTTAAGTCGCCGAGCGTTTCCAGCTCTCGTAGAATTCGAATGGGCTCATTACCGGTTTGTAGTAAAGCTTTCTCTGGCAAAATGGTGATTTTCCAGCTGCCACCGGTGGCCACAGCGATCTCTTCAGTGGCCTCAACGACTGTGTCTTCTTCAGATCCACCCCCGAGAATGGCTTCTAGCACGCTTTGTACTTCAGAAGCTCGCACTTCATCTATCGGCTCATGATCCTGTAATTTAGACAGCATATCTCTTAAAATATCGACTGCGGCCAGCATGGCGTCAATAGACTCTTGAGTCACCTCTCGACGACCATCTCGCATCTCATCAAGTAGCGTCTCTAGAACATGAGTAAAGCCCGCTATTTCGCTGAAGCCAAATGTTCCACTTCCGCCTTTTATAGAGTGGGCAGCACGGAAAATTTCATTAATTTTCTCATTATCAGGGACGCCTGGCGGGAGCTCTAACAGCCCTGTTTCCATAACGTCCAAGCCTTCAAAACTCTCTTCGAGGTAAGTAAGGCGAAAAGTTTCCATCATATCCATAGCGTTTGTCCTTAGAATAG
>JAADDM010000275.1 GCA_013153955.1 Gammaproteobacteria bacterium
AAACCGGGGGCGCGGGTATGGGGCAGGCTGGGGTCGTAGCCGCGCCAGAGCTCCAGCTCAATAATGGCCATAAACGGCTCCACCCAAAGCGACCTGCACCTGCCGGTAGCCTTCCAGGTCGCTCAGCAGCTCTACCGGCCGGGCGTTCAGGGCGCGCACCCGCGAGGTTAGCCAAAGCCGCGCCCGCTCGGAGCTGCCAAAGAGGCGCTCGGCCTCTTCGAGCGCGGCCGGCAGTACCTGCGCCGCCGCCACTTCGGCCGGCTCCAACCGCCCTTCGCGCAACCGCCGCTGGTAGGTCCGCGGCGCCAGGCCTAAAAGCTCGGCCTGTTCCTGCCGGGTCAGCCCCAGCGCCTCGGCGGCCGCCAGGGAGCACTCGTGAGCCTTTTACTTGCGGGAAACGACAGCTTTTGCGACCATAATGGCACCCCCAAGGTGCAAAATATATCGCTAGTAAGTGAATTTTACTTGGGCTGCAGTTAGTGTAGCAGGTGTATAGTAGACCCTTGCTTAGCAACCTTTTACTGTGATAGGTGTCCTGATATGTTTTGTTAGCTGCACGCACTTGATAGGCAAAATATATTTGTGATATATATTGAAATAATGAAAAAATTTATCGCAAGTCTAGCTTTGTTGCAAGAGTTATATGACGAAGATATCAAAATACAGGACATATTGGCATTATTTATTGTTATTGCGCTCACAGAGAACGGCACAAGAACATTTACAGATATCGATGTCCAAGCGCTGCTAGAAAGCAAATTTGAGATAAAAATACCTCTCGCGGTAGTTAGGGACATCATCCGATCACGGTTAATTCGAAAATGGGAAATTGTTGACCGTGGAGGAAATAAAAAAACTTACGTAAGAAAGAACGCACTCCCGAGTGAAATATTGAAGAAGCTCGATATATTTAAAAATGAGTATGACGCCGCTCTTAAAAATTTCCGCAAAGTAGAGAAATCTTTTTTGGAATATGCTAAATCAAGGTGCCTGCTATCCGGTGCTGATGATTCGGCGTTAACGGATTCGCTAATAAACTACATACTCAACCACGAGATAGAGGATATATCATCCATTGATTTAGATGTAAAAAAGGCAGGATTTATAAACAATCGAATAAATAAATGCGTAAATCTGTTTATTGCCTCGCTAGAGGACAAAGGAGAAATAAGAAGTCTCTTGAATGATATACGTGGTGGGCACATTATTTATTACGGTTTGCAGCACCAAGGGCTGGACGAAAAGATCTTTCAGGATGAGTTGTTGTTTATTCTTGACACAGAAATCCTATTTCATGCTAGCGGCTTGCACGGTTCACTTTTTAAGCAATTGTTTGAAGAGTTTTATACTTTCGTAGAAAGAGTAAATGCAGCTAAGAAAAAGAAACTTATTAGGTTAGCATATACTCATGATATACGAAAAGAATTGGAAGATATCTTTACTTACGCAGAATATGTGATTGAGGGAACCAGGCAGTTAGAGCCAGGGCATTCCGCATTGGAAAACATCGTTAATGGTTGTAGCAGCAAGAGTTGTATACGTCAAAAACTATCTAAAATGATTACGGGTTTGTCTAGTCAATATGGTGTAAATGAAATACCCGAATATTCGCCAAAAAGTAAGGAATATATGGATTACAACATCATCGATCAGGATTTCATTGATGAGCTTGTTGACGAATGCGGTCGTGATGCTGATTATGCGTATAAGATATTATCAAGGATAAACACTGCGTGTATTGCAAGAAAGGGATACATACCGAGTAAAATATATAAGGCTAAAGCAATTTTGTTGACAGGCAAGCAATGCACTATTAAGGCTGCCATTGAAACCACGAAGCGAATGTCCGAACGTTGGTCATTGCCATGCGCGCTTGGAATAAGCCAAACTACAAACACATTGTGGTATCTCGTTGGTGGAGGCTCGTCAGTTCCACTTTCTGCAGACATAGCCGTCAAAGCAAAAGTAGCCTTGTCGACGTATATTAATCGTAACATTCATGATCGGTATATATCATTGGAGCAGCAGGTTCGTAATGGCGAGCTTGATATGGATGCCGCCAAAGATATGTACGTTAGCCTACGCTCAAGAACTACTGAGCCAGATGACATCCATGCCAATAATGTAGAATCGTATGTAGACATCCTACTGATGCCGGAAGAGGAATATAAAAATACTATATCGATGCTCGAGGCCCAGCGAGAGATAAACAGCATGATAAAAAAGAAGGCTATGCCGGTATTAGAACAGGACCTACGTAACGCCCGTACTATATACAAATGGTGCCGCATTATTTTTACTGCATTAAAGAACATAATGCTAATTGCGGCACTTGCATTAATCACGTACCAGCTCTGGCTAAATACGCCAAAATTAGTGAAATACGTAGGTATATTAATAGAAATAGTGATAGTGATAATATTCAATATAGATAAAGTAAAAATCATCAATAAATTAAACAGAGCCTTCTATAAACCATGTGCAAATATGTATAATAGAATAAAACAGCTGGAGGATATAGTGAATCACGGAAGGTAGCGATTATCGAGAAGGCTGTGATTATAAATAGGAGCAGAAAAGAAAATGTCAAATCGTGCGAGAAGGATCGCATCGACGAGCCTGAGTGTTTGCCTGTATTCAGGTATGTCTTCGTTGTTACCTGTGAGCATATGATGAGCGTCCAGCTGCACGATGTAGTGTAACAGGATGATTCTTATTCGCTACTTGATGTGATTGCTGCAGAAGTGCCAGCCTTCCACACCCGATTTATCACCCACGGAGTCAGTAGAGAAATAGCTAAATCAAATATGGGTCTTTGGCTATTCGGCCCTGCTAGCAACCGCCAAAGCTCGCCGAGCCCGCCGCCCCTGGCCGCTTTGGTTATCGCTTTTTCATCGTCCAGCCGCGCCAAATCCGCCAGGCCGACGTTTTCGCCCAGGGTAAAGGCGTAGCGGCCGAAGTTCTGGAAGACCGCGCCCACCCGCCGCCGCCAATCGGCTAAGTCGAGCTGGCGCA
>JAADDM010000228.1 GCA_013153955.1 Gammaproteobacteria bacterium
GGGTGACCAGAGTTTGCTTTTTGAACTGCGTCCATACTTAAAGCACGAATTGCGTTTGCTAATTCTCTACGAGTTGCCATACAACTTCCTCAATTTTTTAAAAAATTTGGTTTTAAACCTGCCTAATAACCCAGCAAGTTTATAAATTTGGTGCGATATTATTGCCTAATCCCTATGTTTTTTCAAGTTCCACATGCTTTCTCAGCCATATTCCTATGCATTATTTAGCAACAACACACTGAAGACAGGCTAACCAAGCCATTAACAGCCTTTATTCGTAAATCAATCCCCCCCATTCACACCTACTTTTTAAGCTTAATAAGTTCCTAAATAACTCAAATACAGACGTCATACACACAATTCAAATTGAATAAAGTATTTAGAGGTTTATCTCAGAGCAGGTATACTTCCTTTAAATTTATTTTCACCCTTTTATAAGAGAGCCTATTATGAGCATTAAGCGCATCGGACACCGCTATACAGATAGCAAAACAAACGCAACCATTGACGTATGGTTTCCTCGTTCAAACAAAGAGATTGCCCGTAGCTGTCTTGCGCTTAAAGCAGGATTAATCAAAGGTGATTTTGTTGAAGTTGAAATTAACTCTGTTGATGATGCGCCAACCTCACCTGAAGATGCTTACCTACGCCTACACCTATTATCTGAGTGCGCAGTGAAGCCAAACGAAATTAACTTGGAAGGCGTTTTCGGCCTTCTTTCAAATGTTGCATGGACCACCGCGGGCCCTGTGCTGCCTGCAAATGTGGAAGCATTGCGTGAAGCCATTGCCACAGAGAACCACCAGTTTAACGTAACCTCTATTGATAAATTCCCCCGCATGACGGACTATGTAATTCCTGAGGGCGTCCGTATCGGCAATGCCGATCGCGTTAGACTAGGCGCACATTTGGCACCAGGTACGACCATTATGCATGAAGGGTTTGTTAACTTTAATGCAGGAACACTAGGCAACTCAATGGTGGAAGGTCGTATCAGTGCCAGCGTTGTTGTAGGCGAAAACTCAGACATCGGCGGGGGAGCCTCTATCATGGGAACACTTTCTGGTGGTGGCAAGCAAGTCATCTCTATGGGTAAACGCAACCTATTAGGTGCCAACGCAGGACTAGGTATCTCTCTAGGAGACGACTGCATCATCGAGTCAGGCCTTTATCTAACCGCGGGTACGAAAGTACAAATGCCTGATGGATCAATCGTCTCAGCACGTGACCTATCTGGACAGTCTAAATTACTGTTTAGACGCCACAGCCAAACAGGTTCGGTACAAGCGATTGTCACCGACGGCACGACTTGGGACGGCTTAAATTCTGCGCTTCACAGCAACGATTAATCCTCATCGGTTAAAGGTATTCACTCTAATTAACGTGAATATTTTCTCAAAAAAAATCGCACTCTAAGGTGCGATTTTTTTTTGGCTGAAATATCTGAATATTAACTAACTACTCATAACCACCGCAGCAAATAAGACCACCCCAAATGAGGTAGACATAATGGTTAGCTTACGCAAGTTCGGCATTTTCCACGCCATCATAAATCCTGAAAAGAGAATAAGCATCAGTGCCGTTGCGAATACAGCTGCATACACTTTAAACGGGGTACCGCCTTTGGCTTTATGTAACTGTACAAACTGTCGATAGCCACTGGTATTTTTAATTTGCAAGGTTGCAATCAAAGGGTCTGCCGTTGGCACGAGCACCACATCTCTTTGTGATCCCGTCCACTCTAGCTTAAAAGCCTCTCCAATTTTTTTAATTTTTGCATGTCCACTCGGTACAGCTACTGCTTGCTTTGCAAGCGCCGCTTCTGCCAACGTGACCATCTCTCCAAGCTGACCTGTTAAAGGCGTTTTAAGATGAACCTCATGAGAAGTTGTTTCATACCCCCCCTTAACTCCCCAAGTATAAAGCGCCCCTGTAATAAAAAACATCAGTGCGGCTGGCAATATCATTGCAGCCAATAAAGCGTGTGCCTTCATAAGCGTCGCGCGATTAAAAAAATTCATACAGAACATCCTTATGGGTTATTTATGGTAATTTAGCCAATCTCTCTTAATTTTTACCACCATATCGTTTTTATTTAAAATAGACAACACAATTAGTATTCACTGATACCCTCTTTTTTCTGATGGCGACTGCTTTCTATTGATTGATTGAAGAACCCCAGTACCTGCTCATAAATCGACAGCATTGAGGGGATTACCAACAAAATTAGAAACGTCGAGAAAATGAGACCAAAGGCGATGGCCGTTGCCATCGGAATTAAAAACTGTGCCTGCAAAGAGGTTTCAAACAGCAGAGGCGTCAAGCCTGCAACCGTCGTTAAAGAGGTTAATAGAACAGCCCTCACGCGCTGTACTGCAGCCTCTTCTAAGGCTTCATTAACTGCCATGCCCGCCTCTCTAAGACGTTTATAAAAGCTCACCAGAATAATAGAGTCATTGACGACTATCCCCGATAGGCCAAAGAAACCAAACAGGGACAGTATCGTCATATCTAAGCCCATCCACCAGTGCCCTAAAATCGCACCGATTAGGCCAAATGGAATCGCCATCATCACCACCAACGGCCAACCATAAGAGCTAAACACCCAGGCCAGTACAATATAGATCATGGCAAGCCCAATGAGTAGGCCCGTTTTCATATCTCCTAGCGTCTCTTTCTGGCGTGCACTCTGCCCTTCAACGGAATAAACCAACCCGTATTTCTGTTCTAACTGAGGCAGGGTTGATTCGGTTAGCTGCACCAATATTCGATTTGCATTATTGACGTTTTTATCCACTTCACCAATTACATTCACCGCAAGATGCCCATCCACATGGCGCATAATATCAAAGCCTCTTTGAGTACGCCATGTCACCACGGTACTCAAGGCGACTCGCTCACCCTTGGGCGTTAGAATTTGCATACGGTTTAAAGTAGCCAAGGTACTCTGTTCAGAGCGCGGATACTGAACACGTACTTCAATTTCATCCTCTGCATCGGTAAATATCTG
>JAADDM010000269.1 GCA_013153955.1 Gammaproteobacteria bacterium
ACTTCTTGCCGGAAATCCGCCCAGGCCGGGTTCTTTTCGCTCAGAATGCGATCAAAGGTTCTCGGATCCCCAGGACGTAAGGCATCAAACAGGTCTGGGGAAAGCACATGGATTCCCTGCTTTTGCCACCAAACTGAACTGCACCGATCGGGCTCAGCAGTTGGTGGGAAGATGACCGTGGGCAAGGGGGTGTTCGTCGCTGTCGGTGCTATCACGGTAGTCGCTGTTTTCGTCGGAGCGCGATGGGTCTGCCGGTGGCTCAAGGTAGGTACAACGCTAAGGGTCGCTGTCAGACCAGGGCCCCATCCAGTACAGCCAATCACGACGGTTAGCGACAACAAGAGTAAGGAAGATATAACCGTAATTTTCAAATTTTCCCTATTCATAGAACTCACATCATATCGATTATATCCTGTGTTTTGTGTGGTGATTCATGTCGTGCAACGCAATGGCGTCAGCGGCGGGGCGTGGCTGTCCGAGGAGACGGCGGGCGAAGGTTGCCTGGCCTTTTGCGGCCACGGTTAGCGCGCGGCAAAGCCGCATCCGCTGGACGCGGGGTTGGGCAGCCAAATTCTGCTCGCATCAATCTCCGAATTTGAATTCATTGCCTATAGAACCACACTCTCCTGCAATTTTCCCTGAAGGCTCAATAGCGATCCCATACTTATAGCACATAATAAAGTTATGAGAAGTTGGAAGCACTTCAAAAGCGATAGAGGTCTCTACGGGCTTTTGATAATATACACGTATCACCCGAGGTGATTTATATAAATATTGGTCGGCTTGATATTCTACCCTCTTGTCAGGCGTATAAGCCCATAACCAGAAAGCTGTCATATAAAAATCTTCATAACCTGGCTTTAGCCTTTCCAGTCTAAGATTAATAACTAAAAACTGCGTAAAGCCAGCTTCATATCCGCCGTGCCACTTACCAAACGGCTTAACTCCATTCAACGAGGGAGTGCGATACACACTTAGCAGAGAAATTCGTCGCTCTCCATTAGACCAGCTTTTTCCTATATCTCCTCTAGTCAACGGGATTTTCACGGGTGTGACAGTTGGAGTGGGCATAGGCAAAGGAGAAGGTGTAGGTACAATGACTTCAAATCTTTTTATGGCTCTGACTAATACACCATCATCAAAAATCACTTGGCTGCCAACCAAAAATTCCCCCCTCTCGCCAATGATCCTTCGCACTGATTCCGGTTGAACAGATGGGTAAGGCATTAGAGCCTCTACTGTATACCATCCTCCTCTTAAACCACTCCCTTCCCAGGAAAAAGGGCCTGCCTCAAACTTGCCCTTTGAAACCGTCACTTTGTCTTGAGCCGAGTACTCCCCTTGCTCATCTCTTACCCACACCATGATGATAGTATGGTCTGGTAAGTTAGTACTTCCTCGAACCAGTACTCTATTGTCTGATAGTTGGTGTGTGGAAAGGTTTATATAGACAAGAAGAGGCGATGTAATAGCTTCTTTATTTTGCACAGAAAACACAAACCAAGAGAAGAGTACAAACAATAACAGCACCATAATGAAAAGAAAGCCCACAGCAACCAATTGCCACCACGTCATTCCGAAAAATCGTGTATTTGTGTGTTTTGAATGCATGACCATAATCCACTAGTAGGAATGACCTAAGTTTTCTGTAACTACGCCCAACGATGGCGTCAGCGGTGCGGCGGTGTCCAGCCTGGAACCTGGCGGGCGAGGCCACCCTCCCTCACAAGCCGCCCCCGCTGGCGCGCGGCGTAGCCGCGTCCGCTGGACGCCGGGTTAGGCCATTACAAAGTACTTTCTTCTATGCCCAAAGATTGAAAAATTATCCTTCGTTTCATCTCGTCCCGGATAGATCCATCTGCAATGGTTTCCGCTATATCTATCATTGTTAGAATTCGTTGGATCTCAAGAAGTTGCTCATGATACTCGGCAACGCGCTTTCGCAATTCTGTATCTTTCTTAAAAAGCAGTGTTGCCACGGTCCCTGAAATAACGCTGGACACGCCAGATACTGTAGCGCCAGTAACTTGATTGAAATAAATCAGCACAACCCCAGATAGAATAAAAAGAAAACCTACCACCACAAAAATAAGTAATAAGTTGTGTATCTGCCCCGACTCTTTTCGAGCTTGTTCAATGTCAATGCGTATCTGCTCATAAACTAAACGGGCCGCTCCCCCTATCCTCTCAAAAGCCTGTTCTTCTGACAAAATTCGCTTACTGCCAACACTGTTATAGATCCCTTTCTCTTCCCGTGTCGTCTCACCAGTAGGAGATACAATAAGCCTTTGATCATCGCCTGTAACTATTACACTGTTTGCAACAGCTCCACTAATGGAGATTTTGGTCATCCTTTCATGCAACGCATTAAGTGAAGGTTGTATTGCATCCGCGATTTTTTCCATAAATTCGCGCTGCTTATCCTGATGAGCATGATAGATAGCTTCATATGGAACAGAGTCTGATTTGTCTATTAGAGTGACAATATTCTGCGACAAATTCAGTTCATCGACCAAGACAGAAAGCAATGCCCTCTGATCTTCTGGCGCAATTTGCTCTATCTCCAGATTTGTGGGAGATACCAAAAGTTTTGCTATCAAGAATCTCACAAATTCTCTGGGTTTTTGTTTATCTGGGAGAGATTCAATAAAGCGCTCTGCCTCTATCAAATCCTTGAGCGCCAAGTGCCGCAACTCTATTTTCCCTAGCTTTGGGAGTTCATACTCTCGCGTTTTTCCAAGCACTAAAGGCATGCTGAATCACCTCTCTCAAGTGAATAGCCTAACTATGAATTATCCGCCCCAGGTGACGGTAAACATCCTTACGCCGCCGTTCTTGATCTATAGTATACTTGATTCTGGAAGTTACGCAACCCTTTCGTCGCACTTGGGTATTTACCGTCACTTTCGTCGCATATGATCCCAAATCGGGCATAATAGGCGACACCATCTCGCCGCAGCCGTCATCGGTTTCGCGCCAGCCGTGTCGTTTCGGGCGCGCGGCGCGCTC
>JAADDM010000178.1 GCA_013153955.1 Gammaproteobacteria bacterium
CTGTCGCGCAAATTGACTGGAATAAGCTCGCCCATGTCAGCTCAAGAAGCCAAGAATTTTTATGCTGGAAAGTCGGCCAGTTTTTCTATGGTGCACACAGAGCCTTAGATGATGTTCAAGCCCTCTGCCAACTCCTATCCGTCTCTATTTCAGACGAACAACAACCTGCTTTAGGTTACTTACTTAAAGCCGTTCGACAAAGCAAATCCTTAATTAAAGCAACAGGCGCCCCCTTTGAAGTAAAAGATGACTTACGTAACCGAGGATATCGTTGGAATGCTGCAGCCAAGGTTTGGCAAAAACTGATTGATGATGCTCAATTACAAGAGGATATCGCTTGGCTAATTGACCACAAAACCCCCAACCCAACCATTACAAAACTCAAAGCCACCGATAGCTTCTCAATACGAGCAAAATAGGCTGAACAGGCCTCCCACTCACTTGCTTTACCCTTAAAATAGATCGTTAAAACTCAAAGGAGCCAGATAGAGTTACTTTGTATTCAATCAATTTAGGTCTATTCAAGCCTATTTTCATCCGTTAAAGAGCATTTAAAGCCATTCAAAGCGCGCTTTGCGAAGCTTTGATACTTAGGACTTGGGTTCTAGCAAACTCTCGTTATATAATATCGCTGGTTTTCTCATTTATTGGCAAAGCCAGAGTTAAGATTTAGTTTTAGTTTTATGGTTTTTTTACAAGTAAGCGTTAGGAGTTGCATAAATGGGTTCAAAAGACACGACTTATACAGGTCAATTAAAGCGTTGGAACGATTCAAAGGGATTTGGGTTTATTGGTTCAGAAGATGAAGATAGAGATATTTTTATTCATATTTCTGAGCTCAAGCATATGACACGTCGCCCTTCTATTGGCGATACCATTACGTACCAGATCCAAGTTCAAGAAGACGGCAAAAACAGAGCTGTCAATGCGAATATTGATGGGGTTAAACAACATCCATCAGAAAATGCAGGTCTGATGGGTAATACACTCGTTATGATTGGCCTAGCGATTGTCGTTATCGCTGCCATTGGGTATTTTGTTCTTTAATCTACCCAGCTTAACCGTTCAACATACTCTAATGTCTACACGGTAAAGCGGCTCAAATCCTCCTCTTCCCCTGTTTTCAGACGGATTGAGGGGGATTTTTTTTGGCTTCGATATGACTGATTCGTTTTGCAGCGCTTATAGCCCCTCTCAAGTAGACTATTAAACCGAGCTTAAAGCCACGCGTAGGGCAACTAAAGCATCAGCGCTCCGTTTTAAAGAGAGTCTTCAGGATTTCTCGTTGTTTATTTTAAGGTTAAGCTTTCTTTATCATGCGCATAACGATTAAAATAAAGTGATTCAAACTCGCTTAATTCGTCAAGGAATAGATTATGCTCAAGATATTTATGAAAAAATCGGTTATCAGTTCGCTCTTGCTAACCTCCCTGTTAACGCTCGGTTCTATTCACTCGGTCAATGCGGATGACGATTTCACAGACTCGCAGCCAATGATGGAGCAAAATGCGACTGATCAGGATTACGATGAAACCCTCAATGCCTTTAGAGATTCTAAAGCGGGCAACTTTTTTGATCATGCCTACGGCTATGCTGTTTTCCCAACCATCGGAAAAGTTGGATTTATTCTGGGCGGTGCTTACGGTAAAGGTCGAGTCTATGAGAACAATATATTCACTGGTACCTCTGAAATGCACCAAGGTACCATCGGCTTTCAATTTGGCGGGCAAGCTTTCAGTCAAATCATCTTCTTTCAAGATCAACGTGCCTATGATGAATTTACCAATGGTAACTTTGAATTTGGTGCATCGGCCTCTGCCGTAGTTTTAAATGCTGGCGTCTCTGGCGAAGCTTCAACTAAAGGGACTTCTGCCACCGCCAATGCTGGCAATGGCTATGTGAAAGCCGAAGGCCAATACTACAAAGGCATGGCGGTATTTAACATTGCAAAAGGCGGTTTAATGTATGAAGCGGTTATCGGCGGACAAAAATACAGCTTTGAGCCTAGCTAACTAAAAGAAGTTCCCCCCCTTTTTTTTAACCTGCCCAACACAGAGGTCTTTATATTCTATGGATTTTTCCATTGTCACCGAAGTCATCAATAACATCTCAGGCTGGATGAAGCACTCTATCAATGAAATCGTGCTCTCCATGGTAGCAACGCTGCTTGTCATCTATGGCAATAGTCTGCTGCTGTTTATCAAACAGCAAATTGGCAGCTTAAAACTGTTCTTACGAATCACCCTATTTGTGGCTTTTTGTGCGTTTGGGTTTACCTTCTTAACCGCGATTGTCACACCCTACTTAAGCGAGCAGTTGGCACGCATTGACTCACTTTGGTTGCCGTTTATCATTGTCGCAACCTACTATTTAATAGGCCTATCGGCACAGCGTAAAGGGCTTTTATAGCCTTCAATCGCAATATTTCAAACTTAAAAATAGGCTTTCAGTTGCCTTTTCACGATTCTAAAACAGAAAAAGCCAATTTAACCAGACCTGGTTAAATTGGCTTTTTAATCACTTCTTCAAAATAGACAACGGCAAAATTAAACGCAGTAATCTACTTCAAATTCAGCAATATATTCAGGACTGAGCTCAATTAAGAACGGCTAGTCACTTCTAACAGGTGGTAACCAAACTGAGTCTTAACAGGCCCTTCAACAGAACCAATATCAGCACTGAAAACCACTTTATCAAACTCAGGTACCATCATGCCAGGACCAAACTCTCCTAAATCCCCTCCGTTTCCACCTGATGGGCAGTTAGAGTGCTCTTTTGCCACAACGGCAAAATCTGCACCATTTGCAATTTGATCTTTTAATTCATTACATTTTTCTTCCGTGTCTACCAGAATGTGACGTGCAGATGCTAATGCCATGGGTATCTTCCTTTTAGTTTTTAAGTATTCAGGCAAGTGCCTGCCTACCTCAAATATAAGGGATTATTTTATGCTTTCAAGCCCCTATACGCTATATTTTGCATTTAGTGCCTTTTTTGCCCCATATTTT
>JAADDM010000259.1 GCA_013153955.1 Gammaproteobacteria bacterium
TTGATAAGGCATTGGAATAACTTGATTCACAGAGCACATCTGCTGGCGTGTAACCTTAACGGGTTCACCCACCCCCCATGGTTTAATCGAGGATTCCTTCTCCCCTTTAGAGGCTAAATTAGAGGTAACACGAGAGGCAGGAGCTTGCTTATCAATCACACCATAAGACAGAACTTTAGCCACATCTAGTGGCAGTACCTCAACCGCTTTACCTTTCGTCGTATAAGCGCGTGCAGTGTCCGTAACGGAGGTTGCCTTAATCAAGCTGGTTGAGGCGTGTGAAACAGCCGCATCTGCTTCTTTATCAGATCGCCCTGCCTTAAAACCCAAAATGCCTAAGTGCCTTAATACTTCAAGGCTTAACTCCCCATAGGCCAGCCCATGGTCTCGTTGATAGCGTTTAACAGCCCCTAGCGTATTCACTCCCCAAATACCATCAATCACCACCAGATCATTGGGCGGGCTCGGCTTTAGATAACCTCGCACCTCTAAAGCCGCCTGTAAACGTTGAATTATTTCAGGGCTTCGATTTGAACGGCATAAAATAGGTAACCGTTGCTTATGAACTCTCACCTTAGTTGTTTCATTCAAAATTGCAAACAGATCTCCTCGATAATTATTAGGAATCTCTTGAGAGGCCAGACAGGGCGCTGCTTGAGTAACGCTTGACCGCGTTGTGGCAAACTCATTCACGGAAGGCCCTCCCCCTTGCTGCAATCGTATTTGCGTAAATCGCTCCGCCTTCTCTCTCTGCTTCTTTATTTCAAGTAACACACGAGCACGCTCTTCTGCCTTCGCCTTAGCAATGATTAAATCGACATCCGCTTGCGTCACCCCCTCCCGGCTGATGACACTATTTTTCACTTCACCCTGCTCTAGACATGCTGACAGAGACAATGCTGCAAGAGTGATAAAAGATAATTTAAAAAACGTCATAATAGGCCTATTATTTGGGAGTGGTTGACTATTAGGTAGTTTACCTTATTTTACGACCTGTGGCCGTTCTGCACAGGTTATATCGGGGTATTTTTTTAAACGAAGATAACAATACTCATGAGTAGGATAGGCCTCAGATAAACCTTAAATTTGGGGTATAAAAAACCCCCTAAAAGACGGATGCTTTTAGAGGGCTAATAGATATGCCCTCTTTTAAGAAGGCATGGCTCAATCTCTATAGAACTAGCCGACGGCAACGCCAATTTCAGCCAATGTCTTAGGTGACTCAACTTTATAATCCGCCATCTCGTCAAACTGCAAGTAACGATACACATCATCCGCCATCGTATCGAGCATGGCGACATTGTCCATATACTCTTGAACCGTTGGAATACGTCCCAAAGCAGCACATACCGCAGCCAGCTCCGCTGAACCTAGATACACATCTGCGTTATTTCCCAAACGGTTAGGGAAGTTACGGGTAGAGGTTGAGAAGACAATCGCATTGTCTGCAACGCGTGCTTGGTTACCCATACATAGAGAGCAACCCGGCATCTCAGTACGTGCGCCCACTTTACCGTAGATGCTGTAGTAGCCCTCTTCGATTAGTTGACGCTCATCCATCTTAGTCGGTGGTGCAATCCATAAGCGAGTCGGTACAGTTCCCATGCTTTCAAGCACTTTACCTGCGGCACGATAGTGACCAATGTTTGTCATACAAGAACCGATGAAAACTTCATCAATTTTAGTATTCTCAACATCAGAGATTAACTTCACATCATCAGGATCATTTGGACAAGCTACAATCGGCTCTTTAATCTCATTCAGATCAATTTCAATCACTTCTGCGTATTCAGCATCACTGTCAGCAGAGAGCAATACTGGATTATCAATCCAAGCCTGCATCTCATCACGACGACGTAGCAACGTGCGTGCATCGGCATAGTTGTTCTCAACCATCCAGTCAATTAAAGCCATATTTGACTTTAGAAACTCCGTAATTGGCTCAACTCCTAGCTTAACCACACAACCATTTGCTGAACGCTCGGCTGATGCATCAGACAGTTCAAACGCCTGCTCCGCTTTTAAGTGCTCAAGCCCCTCAATCTCTAATACTCGACCGTTAAAGCAGTTAATCTTGCCTTTCTTCTCAACAGTCATTAGACCATCTTGAATCGCCTTGTATGGAATCGCATTAACCAAATCACGCAAAGTAATACCCGGTTGCATCTCACCTTTAAAACGCACCAAAACCGATTCAGGCATATTCAGAGGCATCACCCCTAATGCAGCCCCAAAAGCGACTAAGCCAGACCCCGCAGGGAAAGAGATACCAATCGGAAAACGGGTATGTGAATCGCCCCCTGTCCCAACCGTATCAGGCAGTAACAGACGGTTTAGCCATGAGTGAATAACGCCGTCACCCGGACGTAAAGCCACCCCACCACGACTGGTCATAAAGTCAGGTAAAGAGTGCTGTAAAGTAATATCGACCGGCTTAGGATAGGCTGCCGTATGACAGAAAGACTGCATAACCAAATCCGCAGAGAAGCCTAGACAAGCTAACTCTTTCATCTCATCACGAGTCATCGCACCCGTGGTATCTTGAGACCCCACCGTTGTCATCTTAGGCTCACAGAACATGCCCGGACGAACCCCCTCAATACCACATGCTTTACCGACCATCTTCTGTGCCAGTGTATAGCCGTGATCTGCTTGAGATCTATCTTGTGGGCGAATGAACACATCAGAAGGGGTCATGCCTAAAGCTTCACGCGCTTTATCCGTTAATCCACGACCAATAATCAAAGGCACACGGCCACCCGCACGGACTTCATCAGGCATGGTATCAGGTGCAAGTTCAAAGGTAGAGATCGTCTCACCGGCTTCGTTCGTAACCTTACCTGCGTATGGGTGAATGGTAATCACATCGCCCATGTTCATCGCACTGACATCACACTCAATCGGCAATGAGCCTGAATCTTCTGCGGTGTTGAAGAAAATAGGGGCAATTTTCCCCCCTAAGACCACACCGCCTTGGCGTTTGTTAGGAACATACCCAATGTCATCTCCAAAAAACCACATAACAGAGTTCATTGCCGATTTACGAGATGAGCCTGTTCCCACAACATCACCCACATAAGCAACTGGATGACCTTTTGCTTTAAGTGAGTCCATCACTTCAACCACGTTTTCAATGCGTGCGGTCAACATGGTTTGTGCATGTAGCGGAATATCAGGACGAGACCAAGCAGCCGTTGCCGGAGAAAGGTCATCCGTATTGGTTTCCCCTTCTACTTTAAAGACCGTTACGGTAATGCTCTCAGGCATCTTAGGCTTAGACGTAAACCATTCAGCCGCAGCCCAAGATTCCATTACCTGCATTGCATAAGCATTGGTTTTAGACTTTTCAGCCACATCATGAAATGCTTCGTACACTAAGAGTGTTTTCGAAAGTGCTGCTACCGCAGTTTTAGCCACGGCATCATCAGAGCTATCAAGTAGCGAAATGAGTGGCTGTACGTTATAGCCCCCTAACATCGTCCCCAGCAAGAACGTCGCTTGTTCTGCGCTAATGCCCGTCACCTTAACCGCACCACTTGCCACATCCGCTAGGAAGCCCGCTTTGACATAAGACGCTTCATCCACACCCGGCGGCACACGATGTGTCAACAGGTCAACCAAAAACTGCGTTTCCCCAGCAGGTGGGTTTTTAATTAACTCAACTAACTCTGCTGTTTGTTCCGCGTTTAACGGTAACGGCGGAAGGCCGGCTTCTAAACGTTCTGCAACGTGACTGCGATAAGCTTCTAACATGATGAGATTGCTCCTAGAGATTTAACTCGATCGTAAAAATTTGAATTGCGGTATTTTAACACACTCGAATTTTATTTCGATAGGATTACGAAGCCCTTACTCAGTGAAAGAAAGGAGGCATGAATATGCATAAAGGATATGCTTAATATAAGGGCTTACTTAATACATAAGAAAACACTAATAACATCATACGCCTAAAACAAAACCATGTTAAAGCCCTCATAAAAAAATAACACATTCGATTATGCGCCTCTTCAAAATATCACCAAAAGCGCCAAGGTATTTATCTTCAATTTGAGCTATAATAATCGCCATTAAATTTACCGTATATTTACCGAAAGGAACTTACCTCATGTTACTAACAGAATTAACCGCAATCTCCCCTGTTGATGGTCGCTACGGCGGGCGTTTAAATGATCTTAAAGAGATTTTCAGTGAGTTTGGCTTAATCAAAAACCGCGTAAAGGTCGAAGTACATTGGTTACGCATGTTAGCAAACCACCCAGGGTTTCCAGAGATTCCTAAGCTAAGCGCCGATGCAGAGCAACACTTGGTTAAGTTAGTCGATGAGTTCAGCATGGAGATGGCACAGCGTGTTAAAGAGATTGAGCGCACCACTAACCATGATGTAAAAGCGGTTGAATATCTAATTAAAGAGCATTGTGCAGACAATGCCGAGCTAAATGCCATCAGTGAGTTTGTTCACTTTGCATGTACCTCTGAGGACATTAACAACCTAGCGTACGCTTTAATGCTAAAAGATGCACGTGAGCTATCTATTGTGCCAGCAATGGACAAGCTGATTGAGAAGTTAATCGAGATGAGTGTTGAGATGGCAAACATCCCAATGATGGCGCGTACACACGGTCAACCCGCTTCTCCAACCACGGCTGGTAAAGAGTGGGCAAACGTCGCTTACCGTCTACAGCGCCAAGCTAATCAGCTAATGAATGTCCAAATCATGGGTAAAATCAACGGCGCAACCGGTAACTATAATGCTCACCTTGCCTCTTACCCTGATGTTAACTGGTACGAGCTATCTGAGCAATTTGTACAGAACCTAGGGCTACTTTGGAACCCATACACCACTCAAATTGAACCACATGACTATATCGCTGAGTATTTCCACGCGATGTCCCGTTTTAACACCATCGTTATTGATTTTGACCGTGATGTTTGGAGCTATATCTCTGTTGGTTTCTTCAAGCAGAAGACCATCGCAGGCGAAATCGGTTCTTCGGCGATGCCTCACAAGGTTAACCCGATTGATTTTGAAAACTCTGAAGGTAACTTAGGAATGGCAAATGCCATCTTTGAACACCTTGCGATGAAACTGCCTATCTCAAGATGGCAGCGTGATTTGACTGACTCGACCGTACTTCGTAACTTAGGTGTTGGGGTTGCACATACGATTATCTCTCTACAGTCAACGATGAAAGGCTTAAGTAAATTAGAAGTAAATGCCGAAGCAATGGCCAATGATTTAGACGGTAACTGGGAAGTGCTTTCAGAAGCGATTCAGACCGTTATGCGTCGTCACGGATTCGAGAAGCCATATGAGCGCCTAAAAGAGCTGACTCGTGGTCAACGCGTTAACCGTCAGATTATGCAAGAATTTGTCGATGGCTTAGATGAATTGCCAGAAGAAGCACGTCAAATGCTACGTGATATGGGACCAGGGGATTACACCGGGAATGCGGCACAGCAAGCAACCAACATTGAGCTTGCAATAACAATGTTAAAAGCACGATAACCTAAAATATAAGGTCGCTAAAGTGGCCTTATATTCATCGTGTTATTTAGCAAACCGAGCCACACACGCTAAATACAAGCTAAACAGTTCGCCCTTAAACCCACTTACTGCCTTACCCGGCTCTGTGGGTTTTTTATGCCCTAAACGATACCCTACTATTTGAGACACGCCTTATGATTCAATTTAACGACCTTGATTTACAGACTTTTTTATCCGAATTCTGGCAGAAAAAACCCTTGGTTATTCGAGGAGGCCTGCCCAATTTTGAGTCTCCCGTCTCCGCAGAAGAGCTAGGTGGGCTCTCTTTAGAGCCTGAAGTTGAGAGTCGAATCGTCATTCAGAAAGGCGAGCAAGACTATCAGCTACTAACAGGCCCTTTTGAACAGGCCACCTATGAAGCCCTACCTGACTCGCACTGGACTCTGTTAATTCAAGGTATGGATAGACTTGTTCCAGAAGTGACCGATGTGTTAAATGATTTTGATTTTCTACCGCGCTGGCGTATTGATGACATTATGGTCAGTTACGCTACCAAAGGCGGTAATGTGGGGCCGCACTTTGACCATTATGATGTCTTCTTATTACAGGCCGCAGGTAAACGTCAATGGACACTCACCTCCCAAGACTGTACCGAAGATAACTACATTCAAGGGGTTGATTTACGCCTCATGAAAACATTTAAAGTCGAAGAAGATTACACGTTTGAAACGGGGGACATTCTCTATATCCCCCCTAAATGGGGGCATCATGGTGTGGCCTTAGATGATGAGTGCATGACCTACTCTATCGGCTATCGAACTTACCGAGGACAGGAGCTATGGGATAGCTTTGGTGACCATCTGTCAGAGATGGGCACTTTTAAGTCACTCTATCAAGACCCTAACTGGTCTGCCAACCTAAACCCAGGAGAGATCACTGACTCTGCAGCCGAGCAGGCACAAACGCTGTTACAGAGCGTGCTAGAAGATAAGGCCTTAATGAAAACTTGGTTTGGTCGATTTGCAACTCAGCTTGATCAAGTAGCCGCACAGCAACTCCCTGAGCCTTTAACAGAGGAAGAGACACCCGACATTGAAGACTTCATGGGCGCACTTCAATCGGAAGTCGGCCTTATCAAAGACCCGGTGTGCCGCTTCGCCTACAGCATTGTCAATCAACAGACACTCCTCTATGTCAACGGCGCAATTTGGGAGACCTTTGGTGCATCTGATTCATTTATGGCAAAGCTGGCAAACCAGTCCTACCTAACGCAAGCAGAGCTACTTGAATGCGGAGCCGATAAAGCCTCCCCTGAGAGCGAAGGCAATATTAAGCTACTCTTTGATCTTTGGAAACTACAGTATTTAGTGTTTATTGAATAAGCGTATTGGGCTAACTCAGCCCAAATGGCTAACACTTTAATGAACAAGCACCCAAAAGTGCTCTAATGTATTCTAAAAACCCAAAGGCCTGATACTTGTATCAGGCCTTTTTTTTGGGGGGCTAACTCTTACTGATTCTAAATAATATTCAGCAGCAAGCCCGCTAAAATAATCACACTATGCACCATCGTTGCATATACCACCCCTACGCTAATACGACGAACTGACTTACCTGAGATAGCGCTATCTACATCTGTACGGAGACTAAATTGAGTCGGTCGGCTACCATATAGGTACACTGCCCCCAAAATGACTCCCGTTATAAATACCAAGCCGCCATATAAAGGCGCACTGTAAACCGCAGGGTGAACCAAAGTAAAAAGAACAGCAGCACCGAATACCGAAGTCCACTTTGAAAAATGCGCTAACGCCCACTCTAGTACAACAGCTCGTAACACAATCTCTTCGACCAGCGCCGTCATCAACACCAGAATAGCCGCCTTGACTGGATCAATTCCCAGCAGAGAAGCGACGCCAATAAACCCCGTCGTAAACCCTATCAGGGTTAGAAAAGGACTTAAAAAATCCTCTTTGAATAGCCTAAAAAATAGACCAATGACCAATATAAGTGCCACCGCCCTATCCAAGTCTAAATAATAATTCGTCATTTCAACATGAATAATTGGCGTAATTTTAGCGACAATTAAACAGATGATCGAGACTGAAAAAATAAGTTTCATGTTCATGATTCATAGCCAGAAATATTGACGCAAGAAGGTAATACGCGCGTCTAAAATATAAAATAAAGAGGAGAAATAAGATAAAGGTTACGCTACTTTAAGGAGTGCGCACCGACGAGTAAGGGGCTAAGAAGCGTAAACGTGTTGAATAATAAGAAGTAAGGGTTTGCCGCTTCATGGCTGATTAAATAGATAATTCTTTTACGCTTTTTGAACCTTCTTTGCATAGCTATCAGTCGCCATATCGACCACTTCAATGGTGAGTACCATTGCAGGCATCAACATTGTCTCAAGCGCCTTTAAAAGTGCCGTTGTAATTTGCTGTTTTTGAGCCGATGTTTTACCTGAATGCATACGACACTGAACATGAATAAAGCCATACCCGTGACTACCAACCTGATAAAATTCAACAGGATGCAGGCGAACCTTAATGTTCTCTACTGAAAAAAACATTCGTTGATTTGACCGCCTTAAACGCCTCTGAAACCAGGGCATGAGCACCCTGTTTTGTAAGAGTGTTTTGACTGTACTCAATCAGAATATGCGGCATGGATTTCAGCATTTTTTACTTTTACAAACCAGCCAGCGCTCGTTAAAAAAGCCCTTTTATAAAGTAATAATTTCAAAGTTTGTATCCGCTAACAACTCTGCTCCACCCGTATTTGTCAGCACCACAGATGAAGTATTGTCTGTACTTAGGTAACGATCGGCAATCTCTCTTAGCTCATCCAGCGTGGTAGATATAACCCCGTGACGATAGGCCATGCGCACCTCTAAGGTACGGCCATATAAACCTTGGAAGAAGGCTTTCTTAACCTCGCCTGAAGGCGACCCCGGCTTATCCATTGCGCTAATGACATTTAAAATCGCTTCATCCACCTTGGCTTGCGTTGCTTCAGCACCCATTAGCCAATCTTTTGCCAATTTAAAATCATCATACGTCTCTAACAAACGAGGATCACGGTATGAGTAGAAAACAAAGGCACTGGCTTCTGCGTTGTAGCTTGCACCGCCGCCATATGCGCCGCCCTTCTCTCGAATAATGGAGTGTAGGAAGCCATTACGCAAACACGCGCCTAATACCGCAAGCTTCGCGGCATCCTCATGATCAGGCATCACCGCAGGGTAAGCCAAGGCACAGAAGTTAACCTGCGTACTGGTTACCCAAGCCTGATTAACTGTTTTTTGACTCGCAGCCACTGAGAAATCCGTATTTTCGGTATATGAACGGCTTAGCTGTGACCACTCTGAATTTAACCCAGTTAATGCCGAAGATAAGCCAGCTTCATCACTGATCACCAACGCCTGCTTAGGCGCGGCACAAAGTTTTTTCTGAATACCTGATAAGCCCTCTGCAAAAACTTCAATCGCACTGTCTTCTGCCTGAAGATCCTCATTTAACGACTTAATGTACTGAATACCCGCAAACCCTGAGCGCTGAAAGCTCCACTGTGCCGCTGGGGTAAAGTTCTGTACCGCTGCCATCATTGCCAAACCGTGTCCATTGCCCGTAATACCATGATCCACTGAAGCTCTAATCTGACCGACTAGATCCTTTAAACGCGCTGTCTCATCAAAACGGGCGGTGTAAAGAGTCTCTTCTAATAAATTGGCCATCGGAGCGTGGTTGCGACTCAACGCCTTGGCAGAGAGCATAAAGTGGCTATGACAGTCGTCTGGTGCTTGCAGTTTAGAGTGCACCGATGAACGTGCACCCATGCCGCCCGTGACCTCAGCTTGATACGATTGCGTCTCTAGATAATCGCGTCCACCACTACCGACTTCCGTTAAGCAGTTGTTAAACAGTGGCATTAAAGCTTTCTCGGCCTCAGTCAGTTCAGGAAGATCAATCACCACCTGCTCATACGTAATGCCATTACTGCCGCACTCATAACTGGTGACAGGTACAGCGCCCACCGTCGAATGCTGGGCGCGATACTGCTTAATCGTCTCTGGAATATCCGCTTTGGTCACTTCTGGCAGAATGCTTGGATCATCCTCTTCAGACTGTCTACGCTCTAGCGCGACCGCCTGATCAATAATCGCCTGCTTCTCATCTTCACTTAATTGTGCCTGAATGGCCGCAAGCTTGTCTTTTTCCGCTTGGTCTTTTTGGGCAGAAAGCTCGGTATCAGGTGCCATTGTCAGGCGTACACGATGCGTATTATCCAACAATAGGGATTTTATCAATCCCGGTATGAAGCTAGGATCTTTAACCTCTTGCTCAAGCGTTTTCAACGCTTTATCGGTATCTAACAAGGCGATAGGATCGCCATCATGTAACGCCCCAGGAAGCGAGTGTAGAATAAGTTGTAATCCGTAAGGGTAGCTATCACCGCCCACTTCACGCTGAGATAACTCAAGTTGATGCAACATAGCATCGACCTGACTCTGCTCTACCCCGTCCTCTACAATGCGCTGTAGCTCGGTTAGGATAAGTGATTCAATCGCATCAGCATGCTCAATTTCTGAACCTTGAACACCCACAACAAATGCCATCTCTTTGTTAGACTCTTCAAATCCACATAAAGGCGAGGGAGCGGTTGCAAAAGAGCAGTTCTCAAGTGCCATTCTCAACGGAGAGGCGCTATTATCCAGTAGAACGGCTGACAATAAATGTCCACGCAGTACCTCTATTGGATCTTTGTTCTGCCCTAATAACCAGCCCAGTACAATGTGCGTTTTCTGAGTGACCTCTTCTTCATCTAACGCATAGACCGAACTGACAGACTTTGGTTCTGTAAATCGCTGCTCTAACCCAACATGAACTTGCTTAACAGAGTCAGTAAAACGCGCCAGCGCCAAGGTTTCAAACTCGGTTTGGTGTTGTCGCGCTGAAATATCACCATAGGTCATAAAGACTGCATTAGACGGATGATAGTGATTTTTATGAAAATCAACCAACTGTTGATGCGTTAAATTTGGGATGTCTTCAGGTTCCCCCCCACTATTGTAGTGGTAGGTATTGGTTGGATAAAGCTCTGCTGAAAAGGCCTGCCACAAGGTCGAAATAGGCGAGCTCATTGCTCCTTTCATCTCATTGAAAACCACCCCTTTGTAGGTTAGGTCAGAGTCAGAATTGGTCATCTCTTCAAACTCAAAACGATGCCCTTCTTGAGCAAAGTCTAGTGCATCTAAATTTGGAAAAAATACTGCATCCATATAGACTTGCAATAGATTCTGAAAGTCTTTTCTATTTTCTGTTGCAAATGGATACGCGGTCCAATCACTGGAGGTAAAGGCGTTCATAAAGGTATTCAGTGAACGGCGAATCATCATAAAGAACGGGTCACGCACAGGGTACTTCTCGCTGCCACATAGGGTGGTATGCTCCAAAATATGCGCGACGCCTGTTGAATCCATCGGGACGGTTCTCAACGCGACAAAGAATACATTTTGCGGATCGTCCGCTGCTAGATGATAGTGCGTCGCACCCGTCACCTTATGCTGGTAATGCTCAACCGTTAGATTCAAAGAATCGATTGTATGTTCACCTATGTAGTCAAATGCAGCGTGTGCTTTAGTCATATTGTCTGTTCCAGTTTGTTTATGTTTTAGAGCGAATTTTAAAACAACCAGGCCTGGTTACTTTAAAAAAGACTCTATTTAAAGGGTAAAAATAGAGGGTAAAAAGGCCATTTAACATGGCCTTTTTATAGTGTCTTAATCCTGAAGAACCTTACTGAGTCGGATTATTTATCCGCTTCTTTTAAAGACAGTTTAACGCGACCCTGCTTATCAACTTCCGTCAACTTAACACGAATCTCTTGCCCCTCTTTTAGATAGTCTTCCACGTTTTCAACACGCTCATTGGCGATTTGAGAGACATGGACTAGCCCCTCTCTGCCTGGCATATAAGCGACAAAAGCACCAAAATCGACAATCTTCTTAACGACAGCATCATAGGTTTTACCAATTTCTGGCTCAACCGTAATCTCAGCGATACGTGCCTTCGCAGCATTTGCAGACTCATCATCTTTGGCGGCAATTTTAACGTTACCTTCATCATCAATTTCGATAATACAGCCGGTATCTTCAGTAATAGAACGAATCGTCGCTCCACCTTTACCAATGATTTCACGCACTTTCTCAGGCTTTACTTTCACCATGAAGAAGCGAGGTGCAGTTTGTGCAACACTTGTGTTTGATTCTGAAATTGCTTCCGCCATTGAATCAAGAATGGTTAATCGACCCGACTTAGCCTGCTCTAACGCAAGACTCATAATCTCTTCAGTGATACCGGTAATTTTGATATCCATCTGCAACGCGGTAATACCCTGCTCTGTACCCGCGACCTTAAAGTCCATATCGCCTAGGTGATCTTCATCGCCTAAGATATCCGAAAGCACTGCAAAACCAGCGTCTTCTTTAATCAGTCCCATTGCAATTCCTGCAATCGGTGCAGCAATCGGTACCCCTGCGTGCATCAATGACATTGATGTACCACAAACAGATGCCATTGAACTTGACCCGTTAGACTCAGTAATTTCTGAGACAACACGAATGGTATATGGAAATTCTGTTGCTGTCGGTAACAAAGCGGCTACTCCGCGACGTGCCAACATACCATGACCAATCTCACGACGTCCCGGCATCCCAACACGACCACACTCGCCTACTGAGTACGGAGGAAAGTTATAGTGCAACATAAAGCGATCATGATAAGAGCCTGTCAGATCATCAACAATCTTGGCATCACGCTCAGTACCCAGCGTAGTCACGACCAACGCTTGGGTCTCACCACGAGTAAATAGCGCTGAGCCATGAACTTGTGGCAAGACACCAACACGACACGTAACCTGACGCACTGTTTGTGTATCACGACCGTCAATACGAGGCTCACCTGCAATCACTCGGCCACGAACAATGTCTTTTTGAAGCTTACCAAACATCGCTTCAATGTCTTTCGCATGGAATCCCGCTTCATTGACTTCAGAAGCCACTAACTGTGTAATCGCTTTGTCTTTAGCCGCATCTAATGCGCTATAACGATCCATCTTATCCGCGATGCTATAAGCCGCTTCAACATCTGCTCTAATCAAGTCAAATACGGCCGATTTAAGGGCTGCATCTTCTGCTTCTGCCTGCCAGTCCCAAGTTGGCTTACCGGCTTCGGCAGCAAACTCAGCAATGCTGTCAATCGCTTGTTGCATCGCTGCGTGACCAAACATAACCGCACCCAACATAATCTCTTCAGACAACTCAGCTGCTTCAGACTCAACCATTAATACTGCGTCTTTCGTACCGGCAACACTTAACTCAAGGTCAGAGGTTAAAAGCGCCTCTGCCGTTGGGTTTAGAATATATTCTTCATTCTGATAACCAACAATCGCCGCACCAATCGGACCTGCAAAAGGAATGCCTGAGATTGCCAATGCTGCAGACGTTCCTAACATGGCAGCCACTTCAGTACCCACTTCAGGGTCTAGCGCAACCACGGTTGCAATCACTTGTACTTCGTTTTTAAAGCCTTTAGGAAACAGTGGACGAATAGGACGATCAATCAAGCGAGAAGTCAGTGTCTCTTTCTCAGATGGACGTGCTTCGCGCTTAAGGAATCCCCCTGGAATCTTACCTGCAGAGTAAGCTTTCTCTTGATAATTAACGGTTAGAGGGAAAAAATCCTGCCCCTCTTTCGCTGTTCTCGCGCCAACCACTGTGACCAGAATGCGGGTTTGCCCCATTCCAATCATGACTGCGCCGTCCGCTTGGCGAGCAATCTCACCCGTTTCTAAAGTTACTTCTTGGTTTCCGTACTGAAATGACTTAATAATCTTAGCCATGTGCCTTCCTTTTTGATTCATCCGTTTCATCATTAATACTATTTACAGACCCCTTATTAGGGAGATTGGCTGAAACCTGAATCCCAAAAAAACCGCGCCTTCTCTTTCAAACAACCCGGCCTATACAGACGTAGCGGGTTGATTTAAGAAGAGTTCAATCCTTTTGGGATTCAGGTTCAATTTTGGTTTGCAGACAACCTATAAACAGTCGTGTATTCATTGCTGAATTTAACCCATGCATTTTACTCTTTATTGCCTAATTCGCTAGGAATTTCAGCCCCTTTGCTAAAATTTAGGCACAAAAAAACCCTCTTACAAGGGCTTTTTTAATCCGAACCGTTTGATTACTTACGTAAACCAAGACGCTTAAGGATTTCTAAGTAACGCTGACCGTCTTTTCTATGGATATAATCCAAAAGCTTACGACGACGACTTACTAAACGTAATAGACCAGTACGAGAGTGGTTATCATGGATGTGAGTCTTAAAGTGCTCAGTAAGGTACTTGATACGTGCAGTCAAAAGTGCGATTTGTACTTCTGGTGATGCGGTATCGCCTTCTTTAGTAGCGAACTCTGCAATGATTTTAGCTTTAACTTCTGCGTTAAACATACTTCTTTCTCCGAATCGGTCTTAAAATAATATCCGCTTCCACAACCGATGATAGCAACGAACTCGCGTATTATACTCATTTT